>PKCI01000227.1 GCA_002862135.1 Verrucomicrobiota bacterium
CAACATGAGGTATTCGATGAATTCGTCTTTCGTGATCACTTGGATGACAGTTTTCTTAGAAGCAATCGCTGTTGCACAACGTGGCTTATCATCCACCATCCCCATCTCACCAAAGATCTCGCCGGGATGGAGGTGTGACAGGACTCGTGGTCCTTCCTCCGTACTTATACTGATCTGAACCTCTCCTGAAATAATGCCGTAGGCCTCATCTGATATCTCGCCTTCTCGAAAAATCACTTCCCCCGGCTCTAACGCCCTTTGATTCATTAAACTGGAGGTTAAACAGACGTGGATCTAAAACGAAGCTAAAATTCGTTACGGTAGCGTCGCACAAGTAGATTTCGTGATTATATGGTATTAAACCGTTGTTCTCATTGAACCCTGACTCCGCAGCGATTGCCTCTCTCGGTTCAGTTCGCTCAGCACGGGCGTAAATCGCGCTCTTTGCTTTTTATTCGCTCTTTTTCTTAAATTTTTTCACTTTACCCTAATGAAAGATAAAGTTCGCGCGTCTGTCTGTTAGTGTCATTGATTATAAAAAACCCCGGCCGGAGCGATCTGGTCGGGGTTTTGCTTTTCACACGTCGTTTCCGAGATGCGGATCAGTGACTTTCTCTGAGTCCAGAGCGTGTAACTAGGTTCTCCATGTTCAGCCAACTCGAGGCCAGTCTCCTCATCCCCGTCAGGCACACGCAGGCCAACTGTGGCTTTGCAGATGAAAACGATAATGATGGTGGCGACAACCGACCAGACAAGTGTCACGCCCAAACCCAATGCCTTGGTCATGAACTGGGCAATTGCTGTTTCCTTTTTTATGCCCTGACCTCCGAACATTTCAATCCCGGGAAAGGCAGCTAGCACGGTGCCCATAGGGAACAGAGCCAGATGCTGGTGCAATGGAAGCCAGTCCCGCCACCATACCGGTCACGATGCCAACGAAGCCGGGTTTGCCAATCTTGATCTTCTCAACCATCATCCAGGCGAGTGAGACCGGTGCGGCATAGATGCGGTTAAGGAGCATGGTCATGTCCGCAGAGTTGTTCGCAGCGAGCCGACTACCGGCGTTGAAGCCAAACCAGCCGACCCATAGAAGGGCGGCTCCAATCATGACAAGACCGGGGCTGTGAGGAGGTTACAACTTACTGGGAAAACCGGTGCGGTGCCCAAGCATTTTCGCGAAAGCGAGGGCGGATGCACCGGCCGTTGCGTGAACCACACTACCTCCCGCAACATCTATGGTTCCATCGTTGAACACCCAGCCTGAGCCAGACCACAACCAGTGAACAGTCGGCGCATAGACGAGGATAAGCCATAGGAGCAATAGGACGCTGAAGAGCATCACCGTAGGGAACTTCATCCGCTCCACGAAAGCGCCGATAATCAGCCGGGGAGTGATGATCGCAAAGATCATTTGGAACATGACAAAAACGGTTTCCGGAATGCTGCCTTCCATGCTGTCAGCGGCAACACACGTAATGAAAAGGGCACTCAGGTCACCCATCCGGCATTGCCACCCTTAAAAAGCGAGGCTTTAGAGGCAGACGACCCAGAGGACGGAAGCGAGGCAGGCCACTGCAAGGCAGTGCATCAACACAGAGGGCAGGTTCTCGACCCGAACGAGGCCGCCGCAGAACAAGGCGAGCCCCGGAAGGGTCATCAGAAAACCCAGGACGGTGCAAATATCAAGGCGGTATCGCCCGTATTGACCGCAGCAGTTTCCGCGGCTACCCCGTCGTGAGCGAACGGGTAGGGCCGGGCTCCAAAGAGGAACCCAATGAGATCAAGCGGTTAATCAAGAGAGTTGATTTCCGTCATACAAGGGTATCCAGATAGTTTCGGATCGCTACGGTTTGATTCAAGAGTTGAATATTCAGCGGGTTGAATAACCAAGCGCTATCTTTCTGTGTTTTGTTGGTGTCGTCAGTGAAAAATTGGTCATCTCGTCGGAAGGACGAACGAAACCTGTTGACTCTCCGGTGACAGGAGCGTGCTAGCCCTGATCCTTGGCGGCCTGGCAGCTGAGGTGATGAGCAAGAAATTTGAGCCTCTCGTGAACGTCGATTGTTTCGAGCAGGACTTGCCGGTCGAAGGGATCGTTGACGAAATTTTGAGCGACAACATCTGAAAGGGCGGCAGGATCCCTTATCCCACGAAGATGCTCTCGCAGCTGATTCGTCATCGGCACATTCTGATCACAGAGACGAGAGCAGAGATCGACCACAGCGTGGGCGAGTTCCGTGACAGCATCCCGGTTATTGATGAGGGACGAGCGGGGATTAACGGAGGCAATACGGAAAGGTCCATCCTGCTCCCATCCCGTGATTTCAACCCTCTGCAATCCCGACAGCATCAGATGAGAGGTTCCGTCGTCGTGAGTCACACAAGCTCGCACGAGACCCGCAGTGGTGAACGGGTAGACCAGTTCGGGGTGTTCGTCGTGGTCAATCCCAGGGCGGGCGTGACCTACACAGAACATGCGCTGATGCTCCAGGGCATAGCGAAGCATGTCCCGATAGCGCTCCTCAAAGATGAACAGGGGCATGTATCCATGAGGAAACAGCGTAACACCGCTGAGTATCATCACGGGGAGAGAGTCGGGAATTTCTGCGACTTCAAGGTCGTCCATCAACCCGATATTACGCATAAAGTCGGGTGGGCGACTCGGGAATTTTACTGAAAAACTGACTTTTATGGCACCTTTTCAATTGCAAACGCCCCACTTTGTGTTCTAGTGCGCGCCTCTGAAATACGACCCCAAAGAGCAGGCGTCAAGGTGACGCCAATTCTGTTAGAAAATGAGTGAATCAACCAAAAGCAAAGCGGAACTCGCACTCCATGACGGAGATACTGGCAGCGCAGACGTCCAAATCGCACGTCTCACTGAGCGTATTGTCGCATTGACCGACCACATGTCGGACAACAAAAAAGATCTTTCCTCACGCCGCGGACTTCTCCGCCTCGTGGCCCGCCGTCGCAAACTGCTCGATTACCTGGCGAGGACCGAAAATGAGCGCTACCAGAAGGTGATTTCCACCCTTGGTCTGCGCCGATAGTTCGGATACAGAAGACGTCGGCAACCACCGACGTTTTTTTGGTCTTACCGGCGGTCCTTCCGCCGCATCTCTTCTCCATCGCTTCGTTCCTCTTCGCTGAAGAACCCCACAAAAAATCCATCTTTGAGGTTGGTATGGCCTGGAGCGGGGCCGGCAAATCAATTTAATCCCAGAAAGTAGAAATAAATGAGTATTGAAAGCATCACGTGCCAGGTCGGCGCGCATGAAATGAAAATCGAAACCGGCAAGATGGGCAAGCTTGCCGACGGAGCTGTGACTGTGCAGGTTGGTGAAACTATCGTCATGGTGACTGCAGTCTCCCAAACGAAGGTGCGTGAGGGTCAGGACTGGTTCCCTCTCTCCGTAGAATATAAAGAAAAGGCAGCGGCTGCCGGTCGCTTCCCAGGTGGCTACTTCAAACGAGAAGGTCGCCCCACCGAAAAAGAAATTTTGACCTGCCGCATGACGGACCGCCCGCTGCGTCCACTTTTCCCGAAAGGCTACTTTTATGACACTCAAGTGGTCTCTCTTCTATTGAGTGCCGACGGTGTCCATGATTCCGATATTCTGAGCATGAACGGCGCTTCTGCCGCTCTCTGCGTCTCCGACATTCCTTTCGCCGGCCCGATCGCCGCGGTACGCGTTGGTCTGGTGAACGGTGAATTGGTTGCCAATCCGACTTTCGAACAACGCGAGGAAAGCTCGCTTGATCTTGTCTACGCTGGTCTCCGCGACAAGGTCATCATGATCGAAGGTGGCGGTGACGAAGTGCCGGACGAAAAGCTGAAAGAAGCTCTTTCTTTCGCACAGGAGTCTATCCAACCCATTATCGATGCGCAGGAAGAACTGGTCGGCAAAGTTGGCAAAGAGAAGCGCAACCCCGAGCTTATGGAGGTTCAGGACGAGCTGCTCGAGATTGCTTACGAAGTGGCCGGTGACCGTATCGAAGATGCTATCAATCAGCCTTCCAAGCACGAGCGTGGCTCTGCTACCGGTGCTCTCCGCAAGGAAGTTGAAGAAGCCATTCTAGCCAAGTATCCCGACGCGGATGACTTCGCGATGGGTCAGGCGTTCGACTACCTCCAGAAAAAGGCCTTCCGCATCGCTATCCTTGACAAGGGCATTCGCTGTGACGGACGTGACAGCGAAACGATCCGTCCGCTTAGCGCTGAAATCGACCTGATGCCGCGCACTCATGGTTCGGCTCTATTTGCACGTGGGGAGACCCAGGCGCTTGCTATCGCAACGCTTGCCCCTGCCGATGAGAGACAGTATCTGGACAACTACGCTGGTGGAGAAGACACCAAAAGCTTCATCCTCCACTACAATTTCCCGCCATTCTCGGTTGGCGAAACGGGACGAATGGGTGGTATGAACCGCCGTGAAATTGGTCATGGTGCTCTCGCCGAGAAGTCCATCGAGCCGGTCATCCCGGACGAAGCCGATTTCCCGTATGCGATCCGCGTAACAAGCGAAGTAATGGAGTCTAACGGTTCTACCTCTATGGCTTCTGTCTGCTCCGGCACAATGGCGCTTCTTGACGCAGGTGTTCCTCTGATTCGGCCGGTAGCCGGTATTTCCTGTGGTCTCGTAACCGAATTTGAAGGCGAAGATCTAAAGCGCTACGTCACAATTCTCGACATTATCGGAAACGAAGATTTCAACGGTGACATGGACTTCAAACTCTGCGGAACCACAGAAGGTGTGACCGGTTTCCAGCTAGATCTAAAGCTGCGCGGTATCTCGCTCGACATTCTTTTCGAAGGTATCGACAAAGCTAAGGGCGGACGCATGAAAGTGCTCGACGTCATGAACGAAGCTATCGCCGCGCCGAAGGCGCTCAGTGAGCATGCTCCGCGTATCGAGAGCTTCAAGATCGATCCTAAGAAAATCGGTGAGCTTATTGGGCCCGGTGGTAAGAACATCAAGGGCATCCAGGCTGAAACCGGTGCCGACGTTAACATCGATGATGACGGAACCGTCTCTATTTACGCAGCCCACGAAGAGGCCCTTAACCGCGCTATTGAGCTAGTTAAGCGCGTCACGGCTGAAATTGAGGTCGGTGTGACTTATCACGGTAAGGTGGTGAGTACGACCAACTTCGGCGCCTTTGTCGAAGTTCTGCCCGGTAAGGACGGCATGATCCACATTTCGGAGCTTGCCGATTTCCGCGTGAATGAGGTCACCGACGTGGTAAAGGTGGGTGACATGGTCCACGCCAAGTGTATCGGTATTGATGAGCGCGGGCGCGTCAAGCTCAGCCGCAAGGCTGCAATGGCCGAGCGCGGTGTTGAAGCTGAAGCCGAAATGACCAGCGAAGACTGATTCGCCTGACAGACCCTGATGGTTTTCCAAGAAGCCCGACTGGTATTCCAGTTGGGCTTTTTTGTGAGATCAACAAAAGCGCGTCGTGCTTGCATAGCATGGAACAAGCCGCGTCTATGTTTCTATGAGATCTTATTTTGCCGTAACCGTTGCCTTATTCGCTTCCTTCACCTTCTCCCAGCTGCTCAGGGCTGACCCGATTGAGAACGCGGTCAGAGAGATCCGCGCAACATACAACACCATTGAAGAGGCCGACCTCTCAGGAAAAACACTGAAATGGGAGCCTCATAACGACCCGGCACAGGGGAGACTAACGCAGTATTATTCCGACGGTAATTTGGTAAAGGTTCACCTCAGTTTCGGGGACGGCGCGCACGGCGGCAGCGATGAGTATTACTACTATTCGAATGGTGAACTATTCTTTGCTTTCGTCGTTGGAGGTTATTGGAAATTCTCCGGCCGGGCCAAGGCGGACGGGCAGGCAGAAACGGTGGATATTGGCAGTGAACACCGCCTCTATTTTAAGGAAGGACGGTTGATTCGTCATCTCTACAAACATGCCCAGTCGATCGATCCGGCCTTGATGAAGTCTATCATGGCAGCGACCGAGAACGCTCATCATGATGATCCTGAATTCGCAGGCCAGGTGCAGCGGCGAGCCATCCTTGCCGTATCTGCTTCAAGCCCCGCAGATATCGAAAAAATCATCTACAGCGAGTAAGACGACATCCCAGTTCTGCTTCGAAGTTTTAGATTTCGAAGCCTTTCGAGAAAATATTCTAAATTTTGACCGGTTCTTTTGGGAACAGCTACAGTTGTGGGTTGAGAGTTTTGTAAAAATTGGATATTGTCGCGACCTAGGAGAACGTCGCCTTAATGAGGTTTTTGCTCGTCGCCATACTCTTTGCTGTTGCGGTTGCCGCCTTCACACTCATCACGACGTATGGCTATCAGGGCAGGCTCGAAGCTGAGTTCTCGCAGCAGGCCAAGGTGGCGCTAAACGAGGCCGGCCTGAATGATGTCGAAGTCAATTTTCAATATCATACCGCTATCCTGAGCGGTGAGGTCGAGAGCCGCAATCAACAGGAACAAGCGCTCCAGATCGTAGCGGAAACGCTTCCAGTGGCAATTATTCCTCCACTGGAAAAGGCAGCCATCAGAATCAAGCCGACCCTTTCTTCGGTCGTGAAGATAGAAAGACCGGCTGGTTCCGATATTGTAAAACTCAGCGGAGTGTTTTCGGCAAGCGGAGAATCCAATCGAGAACTCCTCGCGGGGCGCCTCGCGGCCCTCGAAGAGGTTGAGACGGTTGAAAACACTCTCAAACTCGATCCTCGACAGCTACCTTTCCCAAACACAGCGGCGCTGGCATCTCTTACTGAGATATTGATAAAACATCCAGGCAGAACTGTGGTGGCCTTGGAGGCGGGGCAATTGACAATGATCGGTGAAGTTCCCAATCACGGTCTCAAGGCGGGAGTTATGGAGCTGGCCTCGCTTATCGACGGGGTTTCAATAGACGACCAGGTCACGGTCTCGGAGGCGGACAAAAGGCTGAAACCGTCACACTTTAATTTCACACGGAACCGATTCGGCATCACCGTCTCTGGGTCACTGGCGAATAAAGAAGACCGCGCCGCGTTACTCAAAACAATTCGTTCCGCCGACAGTAAGCTGCCAGTCAAAAGTCGTGTTGAGATTAGTGGAGACTATGTCCGAGGGGTTTGGGAAGAAAATGCCACCGAGATCCTTCCGGTCGTCCTGACCTCATTGAATGGCGAATTGACCGCGGAATTCACATCGGAAGGGGCTCGGATAAACGGTGAGGTCACCACGGAAGAGGAATATTCAAAGGTGCGCAAGACCCTGGAAGAGATCATAAGTCAGCCGAACGCCCCAAGCATTCTTATGGATGTCTCAGTGAAAGACTCGAAGAGCGAAGGACCGGAAATTCAGCTTTTAGCTAAGTTCAATGACGGCACACTGACATTCACCGGGAAGGTGCCCTCGAGCGCTTTTTTCCGCGAACTTGAGAAGGAAATGGGGGAGAGCAAGATCACTCTTGTCAACAACATGGAGGAAACGCCCTCATCTGAAGGTGAGACCTGGGTAGACCAGCTCGCGCTTTTCTTTGGTGAATTCGAAGGGCGACTGCATTCAGGCGTTGTTAACATCAAAAACAGCAAGTTGAAGCTGGAAGGTGAAACCCTGGAGCCCTCTGCGAAGTTGATGCTGCAGAATGTTGCAGTCAACATCCTCCCCGGCTCCTTTACGATTGACAATCGACTGAAGAACAAAGAAGAGGAGGTCTTGCCCGCACCTCGACTTGCGACGAAGGAGAAGAACAAGCTGAGGAAATCACTCAAGGCATTGTCAATCTACTTCGACAGCAACAGTGAAGTGGTAGACAGAGAAGGTAAGGAGAATGTTGAGAAGATTGCGACTTTAATTGAGGACGCTGGAGTTCCATTGAAACTTATGGTAACTGGCTTCGCCGACAACCTTGGCAGCGCCGAACACAATCGCGAGCTTAGCCTGCGCCGCGCCAACTCTGTTATGGTCCTCATGATCGAAAATGGAATCAACAGAGACACCATGACAGCAGATAGCGTCGGGGAAGATGTTAGCAACGTCTCCCGCAGCGAACGCTGGAAAGCCCGCCGCGTTGAAGTTTCCATCGCAAACGATCCAGAAGACGCAGGAAAGAGCGAACAATAGCGCTAAATTCCAAACAATGACACCAGAACTCGAAACCTTCTTTATTGACTGGAGCACCACCTTCGCAATCGGAGGAGGAGTTTGCGCCTTGTTAGGCCTGGTCACGGGATGGATAATTTGGAAGAATTCATGTAAACTTACTGAGGAGATCGAAAGTCGAAACCGTGACGCTCTGGGCGACTACGAAAAAAGCAGCGACGAAGTCGCGAAGATTCGCGCGGAACTTTCTTCGGATCATTAATTCTAACTCGCATTAATTCTAACTCGCAAAAACACCAAACGAAATCATGCACGATTTTACATTGTTCCTGCTTGAGAGATGGCTGCCCGTCGGCTTGTCCGCGATCGTATTCTTCGCGATCGGCTTGCTCATGGCAAAGTTCATCTGGGGGCGTTACAACCAGAGGCTGTCTTTTGCCGTTGAAGAGAATCTCAATCTCGCAAGCCAGTGGAGCTCCCTTGGGGCTTCACAACGGGACCTGTTCAAAAAGCTCCGATCACGGTGGCAGGCTGACCGTGTCGCCTGGGAAGCCCGAATTTCTGAAAACGAAACCGAGTTGGCGACGCGGGATGCCCGAATTGAACAACTCACGGCTCATCTAAAAGGTACAGGCAAACACTTGCCTGCTCCCGTCGAGATTGACCGTGGAAGTGAGATGCGGATCGAGCAGCTTGAAGCCCGGCTCAATGGCAAGGAGCGGGAAATCGAATTACTGAAAGCCGAGGCGAAAGAAACCACTTCACCCGGTGAAATCTTCGCCCGGGCGCAGGTCACCGAAGAAACCATGGACGATGAGTCTGAGGAGGAACCTATCACCCTGACCACCGAGCAGACTGCGGAATTACGATGCCGCATTCAAGAACTGGAACAGGACTTGATCGATACCCGTGACCAATTTCAATCCGTCCGCGAGGCCTATGAAAAGCAGTCATGCCTGGTGGAGTCTCAAAAATCACAACTGATTGAGTTACTTGACGAAGGTGAAATAAGCGCACTCAACTTAAAGCTGGAGCAAGCCAACCGTTCCGCAATGGAAGCGGCTCGATGCAACAAACAGCTCGCAACACTGCTTCGCTGGAAACACCGCGAGACTACGACCCTAAAAGGAGCAAATGAAAAGCTGCAAGTGACGGCTCGAGAGGCCGAGATCCTTCGCGGCGCACTCGTCGAGACCACGGAAAATCTTGAAGCCCGAGACAGGGAATTGGCAGAGGCTAACCAAAAGATTGAAGCGACCAACTCCAAACTGGAGAAAGTCAACCACACTGCAACGAAAGCGGCTCGAGTTCGAGAACAGCTTGCGGCACTGCTTCGCTGGAAAAACCGTGAAACTGTTACGATGAAGAGGGCAACTGAAAAGCTGCAAGTGACGGCTCGAGAGGCCGAAACCATTCGCGAAGCGCTCATAAAGACAACCGAATCGGAAATTGCCTCCAAAACCGCAACTATTGATTCCCTCGAATCTGAGGTGGCCAAACTCACCGAAGCAGTCTCAGTGATTGAGCCGCTTGAGCAGTCAAAAGCCGCCCTGCAGGCAAAACTGAACGATGCCTGCCACGAAATGCATGACGTTCGCACCGCCCTCAACGAGCGGACGGGCGAATTTGAGTTGCTGGAGGCCCGTCTTGATCAGTTGGGTAAGGCCGAAGAAGAGCGTGCCCGGTTGGACGCCGCGCTTCTCGAGTCCAGCCATGATTTTGCCAATCTTCAGCTCCGCTTCGAAGAAACCCAGAATGACCTCAAGGTTTCCACGGGTCAGATCGAGGAACTCGAGGCAATTATTGAGGACCGCAGTGCTGAAATCGATGACCTTTCGGCCGAAGTCAGGCAGCAACGCGACATGATTCAGGAGCAGAAGCACACACTTGCCTGGAAAGAGGGAGAGCTCGAGGCAGCTTCCGGCCAGGTATCAACGCTTTCCGTGAAGGTCACTTCCAACGAAAAGACTCTCAAGAACAAGGCGAAACGGATTGAGGATCTCGAGCGTGCCCTGACAGAGCGCTACGAAGAGTTGAACTCCCTACGGATGGAATACGATGAGGAACTGAAATCAGCCCACTACCATGTGGCTCGTGCCAAGCAACTCGAAGCCGAACTGGAACGACGAGCCGCTGCTTTTGAAGAGGCAAACCTCCGGGCGGTTACATCCGAAGAAGCACTCGAGAGGGCTGACCAGCAAATCGGGGAACTCACCGCCAAACTCGGCGAAGAAGATGAATCAATCACTAACCTGAAGAGGGAAATTGAAGAGCTCTCCGAGGAAAAACAGGAGCACGTTAGCAATATCAAAAAAGCCCGTGAACGAGTCGGAAAACTGGAGTTAGCTGTCCAGAATCGTGAGCTGGAACTCGAAGCGATAGGTGACGAACTGAAGCAGATCAAAGCACGTGCCGCGGCCGACAATCGGGCGAATGCCGAGTCGATCGAAAGACTAACTTCCAAGCATGCTGATTTGATCAACCACCTGATTTTGGAAAACGAATCAGCGATGGCCGAGCTCAAGCGAGAGAGCGAGACGGAGATTTCAGTGCTTAAGAACAAGGGTGAAACGGAAATCTCGAGGCTCAAAGGGGAAACCAGGGACCTCAATCGACGCATCGCGGTTCTCGGCACTGAGCTCGCAGCCGCCAAGGAAAAGCAGGCCGCTTCACAGGCATCAATCACCGAACTTGAAAGCTCCTTGAGGGCCAGTGATGAACGGACGCTGGCACTCTCCAAAAATATCGATAATAAAGAACGGGAGCTGGTCGCTCTCAATGACGACCTGATCGCTTCGAAGAAACAGGCAGCCAACCGCAAAGAGGAACTGGTCAAAGTTAAGCAAGCAGCTACGAAGACGCAGGTTGAACTCGATGCCAAACTCGAAAAGATTATCAAGGACAAGGAAACCGTCGTAGCCTCGCATGAAGGAACACTGGCCGAGCGTTTCAAAGAAATCGAAGAGCTTCGTGCCAAGTTGGCCGGTCAGGAGCTATCGACTGAATGCTTTAAGAAACTGCGATCACAAAGCATCGAGGAAGTTGACAAATTCAGAAAAAAATTAGCCAAGCAAGGCGAAACCATCCGCGAGCTCCAGGCGGAAATTAGCAATGTCATGCTACAGCGATCCAGCCGCGACGGTGAGATTGCCCACTTGAAAGAAAAACTGCGCGCTGTTGAGCAAGAATTTCGGTCGACCGATGGCACCCAGTCTTTAGCCGCTGTTGACACTGCGAACATCAACAGCATCGAGGGCCCTGTCCAGACTCCTCTTCACCCCCAAGCGATAAAGAAAGAGGAAGGGGTTTCTCTTGATGAGATCGAAAACCCGATCGAGTCCGATAACCCCGATAACCCCGATAACCAACGCAAGGCCCCGGCTGAATCACCTAACGAGCAACTGGAGCCCGAAGCAGGGCCTTCAGTGACGAACGATGACTCTATCTTCTTTGATGAATCCAGTTCTGATCTGACTGATAGCGGTTTGAACGCCATTGATCAGTTCGCCCGCGTCCTTCGTGGATCCAATCGGAATTTGACTGTTGCAGTGGTCGGATATGCGGGTCCTGAAGGGTCTCCGGATTACACGGAATTGCTGAGTGCGCGGAGGGCTGATGCAGTCCGTGAACGCCTCCTCGAACGTGGTGTTCCTCAGTCTATCATTTCCGTGAAGGGCTCAGGCCTTGATCGGCGCTGCAATAACTGGCGTGCCCGGCGTGTTGAACTTTTGCAGATGGCCAGTCCGGAAGCTGAAGCGGTGAACTAATGATCCAACGAGTGCTCATCCTCGCTCAGAATTCAGACGCGGCCGCCACCCTTTCCGGCGGACTTGAGAAAGCCGTTGAGGGCCAAGAGAGCATCATCTACTACGCCTTCTGTGGGATCTTTTTTGTCCTTTGTGGATTGGCTTGTGGCTACTTTATCTGGCGTAAGGGACACATGCAGATGCTTGACGTTGAACTCGAAGTTGAACGCACCAAGAAGGAATTGGAGGGGGTCGGAGGTGACCTGAAGCTCGAAGAGCGGGAATTGAGGGCGGGGGAACATAGCCGCGCTTCCTAGCAGAACTTGGAGCGATCTTCGGGATCAAATATCGCAGAGCTGAGCCGCGTTCCTAAGAGCGAGGACGGGGTCATCCCACGTGGGAATAAATTCTTGGGCGACGTAGTCCTCGTAGCCTGTTTCAAGGATGGCTTCGAGGATGGGCGGGTAGTTGATCTCCTGCGTGTCATCGAGCTCAGCACGGCCCGGGTTCCCCGCAGTGTGATAGTGACCGATGATTTCTTGATACTGCTGGATTCGGCGAATAACGTCTCCGTTCATTACGGAAACGTGGTAGATATCGAAGAGCAGCTTAAAGTTGGGTGAGTCGACTCTCCTGATCAGTTCGGCACAGAAATCAACATCATCCCCAAAGTAACCGGGGTGTCCTTTCATCGGGTGGGTGTCGTCCCTAGAGTTGAGATGTTCCAGCACGATGTTAACGCCGGCTTTCTCTGCAGCAGGCATGACTTCTTTCCAGGTGTCGACACAGTCTAGCGCCGCTTTATCAGAGTCCATCCCGTCAAACTTCATCCCAGTAAAAGTGATCACGCTTTTGCAGTCGACTTCCTTGGCGACCTCGATACCGGTCAGCAGTTCCTCCATAACTTTCTCGCGGAACTCAGGGTTACACGGTCCCTGGGCAAAGCCGTGGGAGGAAACCAGAGAGATATTCAGACCCATCTTTCGAACCGCCGGATAGGCATCTCTCGGGATCCCTTCCATGCCCACAATACCAATTTCCTTGCAATATTTAGCCAACTGTAGCGTGTTAGCCATCTTGTCAGAGTCGAACTGGTCATTAAAACACCACCCCATGATGGACTGCTTGATCCGGCTGTTTGTGACTGCAAACTCAGGGTCAGTATCTTTGCGCTTCAACTGAGCTTCCGCATCAGTTCCAGTGAAGGCAAGTCCACCGGCAAATGCGGCACCTTGGGCAAGGAGATTTCTGCGTGATATCATTAGGGATAGATATGCGTAATATCACGATTCATAGCAAGCCGCATCTGGCACGCGAAAATTAAGAAATCCAGCGGTTGAGATCGGATCGTTTATATCCGACAAACGCGAGGTAGAAGAAGACCTTAAGACAGTCCATCGCGACGCCCACGAAATGCATATTTCCGCTATCCTGAAGCTCTGCCTTGACAGAGTCAGTTGGATTTATCTGTCGGCGTTTCGTGCTTTTGGCTCACAATCGACGCAATAAACACGGCCAGGTAAAGCGTTCCGCTCATTGCTTCCATGATGACCAGCGCCAGCATCATCGTCAAGGGGCTGGTCGGCTGCAACCGCGGGGGGGGATTCATCGTCATCACAATCAGCATAGCAGAGAGCAGGGCCACGTATTTGAGCGGCAAGTTTTCTCCAGGGTCAAATTTTTTCATGAACGCATTGAAACGCCGGAATTCACCCGCGGCAGAATATCTTTGCGACCTTTGATATAGTTATTTATGTATGGATTACTTTTTTATTGGTAGATTCTCGAGAGTTCTCTCGTGTTTCAGCAATTGAAATTCAAAACTCCGGAAGCTTTTCAATGAACTTTCAACCGATTCTCCTTCCATGGCGGATAAAACGAGCACTCTTCCGCAGCGTATTCGTTCCAGCTGCTATCGTCATGCAAGGTTGCGTCATCGTCGGAGTCGACTATCAGAGCCCCGTTGTTAGTGCTCCTGATGCCTGGACCCAGAGCGTGAAAGGCGACGTCAATCGACGATCCGGCTTGACCCAATGGTGGAAGGCCTACAACGATCCTGCACTGAACCAGATGATCGAGAAAACGCGGACAGCGAATCCGAACCTCAAGATTGCATCTCAGAATATCGAAATAGCACGCGCCCAGCGAGGAGTTGCCGAGAGTCTGGCTCTCCCCGGCATTAACGGAGATGCCAGCTACTCTCGGAATCGTGCCAGCCGGTCGCTCTTTGCAACAGGACCAGCCCCTAACCCGTCCGACCTCTATGTGGCGGGTTTTGACGCCGGATGGGAGCTCGACATTTTCGGAGGCCTGCGCCGTAATATCGAAGCCTCGGATGCGAACCTCGAAGCCTCTTTTGAGATCTACCGTGATACTCTGGTAACTCTTTTCTCGGAGACAGCGCTAAATTATATCGAGTATCGAACCCTTCAAGAGCGGATCCGCCTTGCCATTGCTAACGCCGCTGCCCAGCAGGACTCGGTGGAGCTCACTCAGGCCCGCCTCGACGCAGGTCTCGCCCCGAGAATTGATGTGACGCAAGCGACCTCTAACCTCGAAACGACCAGAGCCATCATTCCCCAGTTGAAGATCCAACTGGATGCCTCGCGCAACCGACTCGCAAGGCTTACCGCGGAAGATCCAGCCGCAGTCGATCGCATCCTGCGTTCGAGAGGTGGCATCCCAACACCTCCCCGGAGTTACAGTGCCGGCATGCCATGTGACTTGATCCGGGCTCGCCCTGACATTCGTGCCGCGGAACGCCAGCTTGCTGCGCAGACCGCCCTTATCGGTGTCGCGGAATCGGATCTTTATCCCCGATTCACGCTCTTCGGTGATTTCTCTCTTCAGACGATCTCTTCGAGCAATTTCTGGGACACCTCCACAGGCGCGTATTCCTTCGGGCCCGCGATCCAGTGGCAGATTTTCAGCGCCGGCCGGATTCGCAATAATATCCGAATTGAGGAGGCAGCGACCGAACAAGCTCTGCGGAATTATGAAAACACCATTCTCCTTGCGGTCGAAGAGGTGGAAAACAGCATGTCGGGCATTGCCAATGGGTGGGATCGCGTGGCTACCCTTGGCCGCGCCGATTCAGCCGCTCGCGAGACGGTCGACCTCGTGAAGGACAACTACCAGAACGGCCTCGTTGATTTCCAGCGCGTGCTTGATGCTGAGCGAACCAAATTCAGTACTGAAGATGACCTCGCAGTGGCTCGCGGAAACATTTCGCAAAGCTACGTCTCGCTTTACAAAGCCCTCGGTGGCGGCAGCGAAGTGGAACTAGTCCCGACCCCGGAAGCTCCGGTTAAGGCCAATGGTGGCCCTTTCAATGTGACAAAAAGGCGTAATTAATCCTTGTTAATCATCTCTAGCATCGCCTCAGCAAACGCCTTGCCTTTGAGGTAATAAGTTTTGCCCGAGCCGAGGTAGTGGTAGGGGCGATCGTTTCCGACCTTCTGCCACTTCGCTTTTTGCTCGTCTGTTCCCTTCCAGTAGTTTTTCTCGTAGAGCTCGTGGGCGACAGTGTCGTAGAATTCAGCAGTCAAGACGAAGGTGACGTTACCGGCAAACTCACGGGGCTTGACTGCGGCGGCCTGGGCGGCTTGAAATTCACCGCGTGAGGGTATGCCACCAGTGCTGAGTTCTCCGATCACAAACGGAAGTTCCGGTGCTTCCAGGTCACGTCGAATGTCCTTAATGAACTGGATAAGAAGCTTTGTGTAT
>PKCI01000143.1 GCA_002862135.1 Verrucomicrobiota bacterium
GCAGTTGGAAGGCACCCTGAAAGATCGCGAACAAGCGCTGGCCTGGCTCGACAAGGAATTGTCCTGAAGATTTCCCTCGATCCCGGGTTGACGGAGCCACTTCCTTTCGCTCCATTACGGAGTCCCGTAGCAACGTTCCGTAAATGAGATCCCGCCTTTTTTGTGCCGTGCTTCTTCTGACATTGTCAGGAACTGGCATCTTCTCTCCTGCTGCATCAAGCGCCCAGGAAGAGAACATCCCCAAGGTCGTTTGGCACTCCGTCAGTGATTGGGATATCGAGGGACATGCCTCGCCAGTGGATGAATTGGATTCCCCATATGCCCGACTGCCTTCGAAGGCGGAAGGAATCGTCCGGAGCAAAGTCTGGAATCTCAGCCGGAAGAGTTCCGGTATGGCGTGCCGATTCAACACGGATGCCACCGAGATTACCATTAAATATACCGTCGGCAGCAAAGCGCTCGCTCTTCCTCATAGGTCGGCAACCGGTGTCAGCGGCGTCGACCTTTATGCTCTCGATTCCACTGGTCAGTGGAGGTGGGTCAGTTGCTCCAAGCCTTCCGGAACGGACGTGACTCACACAATCAGCGGAATCGACCCCGGCATGCGCAGCTACATGGCCTGCTTTCCCCTGCGCAATTCGCTGCACGATATCTCTTTTGGAGTTCCTCAAGGCGCCAATTTCCAGCGGGTCGCACCTCGGTCTGAGAAGCCAATTGTTTTCTACGGGACACCGATCACCCACGGTGCTTGCGCCTCCCGCCCGGAAATGTCACATGTCGCCATTCTCGGGCGTCGGCTCAACCTACCCGTGGTCAACCTGGGCTTTGCTGGAAACATTACTATTGCCTCTGAAGTCGGGGCTTTGCTGACTGAACTCGACGCTGCCGTGTATGTTATCGATTGCCTACCCCACATGAATGGTGATCAAGTTGCGGAGAAAACAGAGCCTCTCGTCAAACAACTCCGCAAGGCCCGCCCTGACACCCCTATTGTCCTGGCCGAGGACCGCTCATTCTCCAACTCCTGGCTTTTTAAAAGCCGACGCGATCACCACGAAAAAAGTCGAAGTGCTTTAGTCCACGCCTACGACAACCTCGTATTGTGTGGTGTGAAGGGCCTGTATTTTTTAGGGGGAAACGATTTGCTCGGCGATAACACCGAAGCGACAACTGAAGGTTCCCATCCCAGCGACCTTGGCTTTCTCCGTCAAGCCGAGGCCTTTGAGCCTCTTCTCAGGCAAGCCATTAGTCTCAATTAAAGACCCCCAAATTTCATCTTTTCCCAAAACTAACCAACCTCCAACCCTGCCTCTCTTATGACTGAGCTCATTATCATCGGTATCATAGCCATCGTTGCCATCATCATTTTCCTGGTGCTGGCAAAATTCATCGGAATCTGGATTCGGGCCCGTGTTTCAAACGCTCCGGTCGGTTTGCTCAACCTGGTTGCTATGTGGATTCGAAAGGTGCCACCGGCACTGATCGTCGACAGCCGAATCACAGCGGCAAAGGCAGGGCTTGACTTCTCCACCGACCAACTCGAAGCACACTACCTCGCAGGTGGACATGTTGACGATGTGGTCCTGGCCATGATTGCGGCTGACAAGGCGGCCATTCCACTTTCATTCGACCGCGCCTGCGCCATCGACCTTGCGGTAAAGGGAACCACCAAGACGGTTCTTGAGGCGGTTCGCACGTCGATTAACCCCGCCGTCATCGACTGCCCCGGCGGCGGCAAGAAAATTGACGCGGTAGCCCGCGACGGTATCCAGCTCCGAGCCCGAGCCCGTGTCACAGTCCGCACCAACCTCGATCGTTTCGTCGGCGGTGCCACTGAAGAAACCATCGTTGCCCGTGTGAACGAAGGAATTGTAACCTCGATCGGTTCCGCCCAGTCTCATAAGGACGTGCTCGAGAATCCGGATCACATCTCTCACCGTGTTCTCGAACGTGGTCTCGATGCAAATACCCAGTTCGAGATCCTCTCGATTGATATTGCTGACGTCGACGTCGGCGAAAACATCGGTGCGACCCTGCAAGCGAGTCAGGCCGAAGCCGACAAACAGGTTGCCCAGGCAAAAGCAGAGGTCCGCCGTGCTGCCGCTGTCGCAACTGAGCAGGAGATGTCCGCTCGCACTCAAGAGATGCGCGCCAAGCTCGTCGAATCCGAGGCGCAGGTCCCAATGGCCATCGCTGAAGCGTTTCGCAGCGGCAATCTCGGAGTGATGGACTACACCAACTATCGCAACATCGTCGCTGACACTGACATGCGCCAAAGCATCGCCACGGAGGTGAAAGAAGACGAGGACGACGAGGGTGATGTCCACAAGTAATCTAATCACCCTAAATTGAAGCTCTAATCGCGTTCCAACCCGCCTGATGGACGACGTCCCCTGGATCTATGTAGCGATGATTTTCATCGCTTTCATCAGCTGGCTTCGCGGCCGGCTCCAGGACGCGGCGGCCCTTCGCAAACAACGGGCGGCGGATCGAAAAGCGAAAACGCGATCACGCCGCACCACCGAACCGGAATACGAGTCTCCCTATTCGGCAAAAAACAGAACTCCGGAACCGGAGGCTCCCCAGACGTTTACGCGGATCTTAAAAGAAATCGAGAGTCAGATCAACGAAGCGGAGGAGCCGCCACCGCCACCGAGGGAAGAACCTCAGCAGCGTCCCGCTGCACCTCCCCCGCTTCCATCTTCCGAACCTTCCTATCAGCCAACCGAGGTTCCGGTCTCGGTAGCGCCTTCCGCCCCCATGCAGAGGTGGAAGAAGGAGAGAATGATTCGCGTTTCGAACGTTTCACAGGTCGATTCGTTGACCGCTTCGCTCAGTCATCGAAGCAAATTGCGCACTTCTTTGATTTTGAAAGAAGTGCTCGACAAACCTCGAGCTCTTCAACCTCGCAGGTAAATCTAACCGAGCATCGATCGGATCAAAACCGGTGCCAGTTGATCAGTCAGGAACAACCCGATCCCACTGACTACCATGCTGGAGAGGATCACAAAACCGGCTTCGAAGGCGATCAATGCCCTCAACGTTGCCATATCCGCTCCGATCCTGCGTAGGTGACCAAATTCCTCACGTCTCAGACGATAGGACAATAAAAATACTAATCCACCAATCAGGAGGGTCGCGGCACCGACCACCCCGAGCAGCCATAAGACCAGTTGCTGAACACCGAAAACTGTGGCGAACAACTCATCCATCTCTTCCTCTGGCGAAATTAATTGAAGCGCTTCGCTGGTGGCATACCTACCTTTAATTATCGCCTGACTCTTTGCGTCATTGGGGATCACAATGATTGAGGTGAATGGGTTATCTCCAATCTCACCATGAAAATGAAAACTGGCTGCGTTCTCTGGAGTCACCTCATTGTATTGCACCACTGAAGCATTCAGTTTTACGGCCTCTGTATGATCGGTTTTAATTTGTTGATCGGCGGATGACTGGGAAGCCTCCACATGACCGTGCCCAAGGCCTTCAATAATCCAAGTGGTCTTCGGATCCACAAATACCGTATTATCATCCGGCGTACTTGACGGTGCTAATATTCCCACCACTTTCATCTTCAGCGGATACACTCCTGCCAGATCGAAAAGCGTCTCCGGAGAGGAAATCAGGGAATCGCCTTCCTCAAGCCCTTCCCTCTTGGCGACTGTGGCGCCGATGACGCATTCACCCAGTCGCAGAAGTGGCCTGCCCTCTGCATACTCGAGCCCGCGAAAATCAAAATACTCGAGGGAAGTGCCAACGATTCGATACCCGGCAGCAGAAAATCTTGCATAGAGCGGGATGGCTTCTGCGAGCCCTGACTCTCTGACCTCTTCGACCTGACGATAGGGCAAAGTCGCTATTGCCGGCTTCGTGAAATAAAGACCGTTGAAGGTCAACTCGAGCGCGCTCCCCGTCTTTCCCAAAAGGAGTGGTGTTTCCACCGCCCTTGCTCTCAGCTGAGTCTCTGCGCGTTTAACGAGCAACCCAATCGAGAGAGGCAAGAGCCAGACAAGCGTAAATGCGGCAATCAACAGGGTGACCTTACCTCGGTTGCGCTGGACATATCGCATGCCTAGGAAGATTAGACCACCCCAGTTCATTCAGCGGCCTCCTCCCGAATTGCAAGAACATCAACAGTTCGTTCGAATCGTGAACAGAGGCTCCGCTCGTGGGTGATCATCATCACTGTGGCACTGATGCGGGCCGCTTCTTCAAGTATAAGAGAAACGATCAAATCCTCGTTTTCCGGATCCAGATTACCTGTGGGCTCATCGGCGAGAATCAACTCGGGACTGTTGATAAGTCCGCGACACACCGCAACTCGCTGCTGCTCACCGGTCGATAGCTGCCCGGGCAACTTGTCGAGCTGATTTGAAATCCCCGTCCGTTCAGCCAGGGCATCACATCGCTCCTGGACTTCTCCATCCATTTTGAGCGCGCCACTGACCCGGTAAGGCAGCATGATATTTTCTCGAACGGTTAGGTAATCGAGTAGGTCGAAGCTCTGCGGAATTAAACCGATCCTGCGAATCCGGAAATGCTGACGTTCATGCAGTTGAAGCTCCGGCACAGCGACATCAGCTACCTCGATCCTCCCGCTCTGGGGTAAGAGGTTTCCTGAAATCAGATTGAGCAGCGTTGTTTTTCCGCATCCGCTGGGTCCTACCAGAGCAACCGTTTCGCCATTCAACACTTCCAGAGAATCGACCTTAAGATCAAAGGCCTCACCAGGATAGGAAAACTGAATCTTGTCGCACCGAATCATCACCTGGAGGTCGCATTTCGACGTGAAATTTTCTGCTCTCTCTCTTCACTCAGCAACTTCAGTTCTCCGATTTTCCACTCCCCTTGAACGGGATATAAACCAAACCGGGCCATATACTTATTGGTGCGTTCGTGAGTGTGCCCCCAATGAGTCACCTCACCAACGGTGACCCACTCGGCTGTCGCCCAATGGGTTCCCTTCTGGCCCTTCTCTTCATCGAGGATATCCCGCAAAGCGACTTCCGAGATCCTGATACGCGGCCCTCCTGCATTCTCAAGTTCGAGTGATCCTCGAATCTCGAGGTAAATCTCTTCAAGGAGATCTCCATCCACGCTTTTATTCAATTCGTCGTAGATAACGGATTCATCACGAAACTCGAACGCGCGATAAACATTTCGCAGCAATCCGTAGACGACGTCTTCCAGTTCTTCTCCCGCCGGAGGCACCGCCCGTTCTGATCGTATTTTGACGGCCACGATCAGACCGCCTACGCCCAGAACCAGAAGACAAGTTATCAAGGCTGGCGTTTTAAGACCGAACCTGAACATCACACCGACTCCTATTCCAATCACAGCAAGCGCCGGCACTCGAAGCCAAAGTGCAGGCATGTGCGCGACTGTCGCCACTGAGGGAACATGCATTTCCGGAGTCGTCCCAACCTCTCCGGACGACTCCCAGGAGAACCTCGTTGAATCCGGTCTAAGCCAACGCCCTGAAGTCGGACTGTTGCTCGAAACCTCAATCGCGACACGTTCCTGCTGCGGCCCGAAGAAGCCCCAGTCAAATTCCAATTCGGTAACTTCTGAAATCCCGAACGCCAGCGTCATACCAATGAGAGCTTCTTCCAGCGGAATCAGTTCCCTGTCGTCGTCCACAAACCCTTTCTCGGCATCGAACCGAATGAACCGCGCTTTGAGATCACCGTCCTCATTCCTCAGCGCAGGCTTCTCGAGATTCAACCCACCCCGCAGCGATACGACGGCATGCCTGATTGCTTCCTCTTGACCATCGGCATCCAAACCTGCGTCGCAAAGTCCCCAGGCCTGCGCGAAGCCACCAACCTCGATAAGCGCCTCCACTCGCAATTCATGCGGTTCGACATTCACGAAACCGCGAACAGCTTGTGTCTCCTTGGCAACGACCAAAGTATTGGCAGACAGCACTATAAGAACAATGCGGATACTCTTAAAACTCACACGGCAACAAACCCCACCCATTGTCCAGGTCAACTGATTCAACAGCGTGTCCTAAACCGATACACAGCCGCCCGATCTGACTACTTGAACACGCTCCTTGAATACTGGCAGATAACTGCTTTTCTACCAGACCCTCTGATCGAAACCATGCGAAAATCCTCCATCCTCCTTGCCGCTGCGGCCACGGGTCTTTCTCTCGCCCAAGCAGAAAACATCGAATTCACCACCCAGGTGCAACCCATTTTTGAAGCGACCTGTATTCAATGCCACAATCCTGAAAATGCCGACAAGGACGGTGCGGAATACGACATGTCTACCATGGAAGCAGCCTTCGAAGGTGGCGAATCTTACGGCAAGGATGTCATCAAGCCCGGCGACAGTAACGACAGTCCGGTCTACTGGATGACGACGATCCACTACGACGATCCGGACGATCCGGAGGCCATGCCTCCCAAAAAGCCACTTTCTGAAGCCCAGCAGAACATCATTCGCGACTGGATCGATCAGGGCGCCGAATGGCCCGAAGGAGTTGTGCTTGAAGAAAAGCCGCGTATGAACTTCAAGGTGAACATTCTTCCCCTTCTCAGCAAGGGGGGGCCCTTCAGCGACAAGGATAAGATGATGCTCCGCCTCTGGGTTGAACAGGGAGCCGTTTGGCCGGAAGGTTTCGTCCTCAGCGATACTGAAGTGGAGGGGAGTGATCCCGCTGACAACCTGGCACTTGTGGAGAAGATCCGTGGAGAGATCCTTGAGAACTCTACTGAAAAGGCCGAAAAAGACATGAGGGAATATACCGAGACGATCGCTAAGACCGGCGTGAAATTTGATATGGTTCCAATCATGGGCGGTGAATTCCTCATGGGAAGCCCTGGAGACGAAGCCGGCAGACTCGAAGACGAGGGGCCTCAGCACAGGGTGTCCGTTGAACCCTTCTGGATGGGCAAGTTCGAAGTGACCTGGGCTGAATATGAGCCCTTCATGATCACAAGCGTTGCCCGCAACAAGGATGGCTCCCCTGAGAGCATTCCTGCCGACGCGGCAGCCATGGACATTGTTTCGAGCCCGACCACTCCCTACACCGAGATGAGTTTTGGAATGGGAACCGACGGCTACCCGGCTATCTGCATGACGCAGCATGCCGCCAACAAGTATTGCCAGTGGCTCAGCGCCCAGACCGGCCACTACTACCGTCTTCCGACCGAGGCTGAGTGGGAGTATGCCTGCCGCGCCGGCAGCACGGGACCATTCTCATGTCCTGAAGAGGAACTCGCCGACTACGCCGTCATGGATCCGGAAGCTGTTCGAGTTGGTTACGAGAAGATCGGCACTAAAAAGCCCAACCCCTGGGGTCTTTACGACATGCACGGCAACGTCATGGAGTGGGTTCTCGATCAGTATGTCGCTGACGCTTACGGGACCCGCAAAGAAGAGGTCAACGTCAATCCGCTCGAGATTCCAACCACACTTTATCCGCGCATCGCCCGCGGAGGATCGTGGTATGATCCTCCGGAAGAGCTGCGCTCCGCCCGCCGCATCTGGTCAGACGAAAGCTGGAAGACTCAGGACCCCCAACTTCCCAAGTCGATCTGGTATCATACCGACGCTCACTGGCTTGGCTTCCGCGTGATTCGCCCTCTCAAAGTCCCAGAGGCTAAGAAAATGAACGAACTCTGGAATCTCGGGCGCAACGGCGAGTAATCTCCCCTCCTGGTGAATACAATTCACCATCATATGAAGATTCCAAGAAAGGCGGGCCTTGCGGTTTGCCTTTTTTGGTGGTTTGCCGAAGCCGCGGCTTTTTCGCTGCAGGCAGAGGGGCTTCAGGTATTTTCGAAAACCCAGCCTCACATGGGGACGGAGTTCACCCTGAAGACCTATGCGCCAGCCGGCAACAAAGATGCCGTTTCGGTGGCATTCAAGAAAGCCTTCGAGCGGGTGGAGCAACTGAACCAGATCGCTTCGGACTACCTCCCCGAATCAGAAATTCTCCGATTTGCAAAAACTTCGGTCGGCGAACGCTTTGCCATGAGCGCCGACCTTTTTGCGATCTTCACGACGGCGGAGTCAATCGCGACTGAAACCGATGGAGCGTTCGATGTGACGGCCGGGCCCTTCGTTCGCCTCTGGCGCCTCAGTAGGAAGAATCGAGAGCTGCCTGACGAAGGACAGATCAGCAGAGCACGCTCCCGTATCGGTTTTCACCTTCTCGGTATGAATCCCACTGATCGAACTGTGGTAAAGATGTCAGAGGGCATGCTTTTCGATCTTGGAGGCATCGCCAAAGGGTATGCAGCCGACGAAGCACTAAGAATTCTCAAAGACTCCGGCTTCCCGAGTTCCCTAGTCGCCGCCAGTGGTGATATCGTCGTCGGTGATTCACCGCCCGGCAATGAGGGCTGGACCATCAAACTCCAGGCCTACGGCGACAAGAGCGATGGCGGCCGGGAGATTCTCGTTCGGCTCAGTAACGCCGCGGTGTCGACCTCCGGAGATGCCAGCCAGTATATCGAGATCGATGGAAAACGCTATTCCCACATCGTTTCCACCCGCACTGGCCTCGGCCTTAGCGAAAGCATCGCCGCCAGTGTCATTGCTCCTAATGCCACGCTCTCAGACGCCTACGCTACCACTGTCGTTCTGCTTGGAAAAAAGGAAGGCTTGCAATTCATCGAGAATAAACGAGAAATCGAGTGCCGAATCGTCGCCCTTCGCAATGGTCAGGAGGTCGCCGTCTCATCCCATGGATTCATCCAGTTCCAGGAAGAAGAAAACCCAACAAAAAACTCCGTCACCCCGCCGTGACGGACGCGAGGCAGCCGTTCAGTTCCTCTACGGGACCGAGATCCAGAAGGAACTTGAAATCACTGACGAGCAATTAGATGAGTTTTGGGAACTCCGATCGGCCAAACCCTTTGCTCGCAAATTTGCCGCGGAACTGGTCAAGGGAATCGCGGAGGAACTGCCTCTAGTCGATGAGGCAATCAGGGACAGCCTCGAGAACTACTCATTTGGTCGCCTCGCCAACGTCGATCGCAATATTCTCCGACTTGGTGCTTACGAAATTCTTTTCGCAGATCACATCCCGGCTCAAGCGGCTATCAACGAAGCCATTGAAGTCGCCAAGCGCCTCGGCAACGAAGACTCCCCCGCTTTCATCAACGGAATCCTCGACCGTATTCTTCAAACACATTCCGCGGACTGACCGGTATGGGATTGTTTAAGAATATCGTCGACCGCTTCCGTGGTGGTGAGGTTGATTGGGATGATCTCGAGGAAACCCTTATTGCCGGTGACCTCGGCATTCGCCTGACGACCGAGCTTGTCGACAAGCTTCAGAACGACAAAGGCCTCAACGACGCCGAAGCAGTCGCTCAAGCTTGCCGGGACGAGATTGCTAAAATTATCGGCAGCGATCCGATCGATATTCCACCACCCCGCCAGGACGGAAAACCCACCGTTATTCTCGTAGCCGGCGTTAACGGTGTTGGCAAGACCACGTCTGTGGCCAAGCTCGCCTCTTTACTCAAAGCTCGCGGGAGCAGCGTCGTCCTCGCCGCAGCCGATACCTTTCGCGCCGCCGCAATCGAACAGCTCACGATCTGGGCGGAACGAGTCGACGTTCCTATCGTCACGACCCAATATCAGGGAGATCCGTCCGCCGTCTGCTTTGATGCCCACCAGAAAGCAATTTCAACGGGGGCTAAATACCTCATCTGCGATACTGCTGGACGCCTGCACACCCGCCACAACCTGATGGAGGAGCTGAAGAAGATCAGCCGCACGCTCGCTAAGCAGGATGAGACCGCTCCGCACGAGCGATGGATCGTAGTTGATGCCACAACTGGCTCAAATGCCCTTTCCCAGACCAAGGAATTCGGGACGGCTTTCGATCTTACCGGCGTGATCGTCACTAAGCTCGATGGTTCCGGCAAAGGCGGCAGTGTCGTCGCGATCAAGCACGACCTCGGCGTGCCGGCCCGCTTCATCGGTACTGGCGAGAAAGAAGAGGACTTCGCCGTGTTCGACCCACGTGCTTTTATCGACACAATCCTCTGATCAGCCCTAAAACAGCAACGCGGTCCGCGAGGTCTCTTAAATGGGGGTTCATGAACAAATTACTGCCGCATTCCGACTCAAAGGCTGCCCAATTGGACATTGACCCCCTAGCCTGAGACCGTCATGGTCAAACACTCCATAAACCCTTATTCTTATCATGGCAGATCTAGACGACATCAGAGACGGCGATAACTTCGGCCTCAACACACCGGCTGACACCGATTCCTTCTATCTCAAAGGCCTCAACAGCACTGACTGGGGCATCAAGAACCGCATGTCGCGGATCTTCAACCGCAAGTCCGGCCGCACTGTAATGCTGGCATTTGACCACGGCTTCCTCATGGGTCCGACCTCCGGTCTCGAGCGCATCGACCTCAGCATCGCCCCCCTCGCTGAACACGCTGACTGTCTCATGGGTACTCGCGGAATGATTCGCTCCTGCATCCCGGCCGACAACACCAAGCCGGTCTGTCTCCGGACTGACACTGGCACCACCATTCTTACCGAGATGAACCACAATGTCCTCATCGACGAGGCCGAGGCCATCTCTATGAACGCTTCCGCTATGGCTGCCATGATTGCAGTCGGTGATGCGGCTACCGAAGCGTCTACAATCGCGAACATCAGTCGCCTCGTTGACATAGGCAACAAGTACAGCATCCCTGTCATGGGCGTGACTGCCGTTGGTAAGGACATGGCCCGCGATGCCCGCTACTTCAGCCTGGCTTCACGCGTCTGTGCCGAAAACGGCGCCAGCATTGTTAAGACTTACTACACAGAAGGCTTCGAAAATGTGGTTGCCTGCACCCCGGTTCCTGTTGTGATCGCCGGAGGTAAGAAGCTTCCCGAGCTCGAAGCTCTCGAGCTTGCCTACAACGCCATCCAGTGTGGCGCTGCAGGTGTTGACATGGGCCGCAACGTTTTCCAGTCCGAGGCTCCCCTAGCCATGATCAAAGCCGTTGCCGGCGTTGTGCATGACGGGCTCAAGCCCCAGGAAGCTCTCGATCTCTATGAGACAGTGAAGAACGGAGATGCCTGATTTTCCCTCACTAGCAACTTGATTTGAAAGAGCCTCTTCAGCTTTTTCTGAAGGGGTTCTCTTTTTAAAAAACCTGTCAATCAAGCCGGCAGCCCCATACCATCCGCTGCCGTGTCAAACTCAGCAAACTGACTCAACACCTGGCGGGAACGATGAAGCCGCTCCTCGGTCTTAGGATTCAGGGGCAGCACAATCTCAATTGCGTTGCGCCTATTCCGTGTGCGGCGTGCCTTAATAGATCCTCCATGATGGTAGGTTGTCAGGTAACAGGCCATCATGTTCGTCCCAAGATCCTCAGGGCGTTCGCTTCGCACGAAAAATGGATCGAATAGGTGCTTAAGCTGCTCTTCTGGAATAGCTTGACCATCGTCGAAGAATATAATTTGAACGTCGCCCGCAGGAGTGTTCGAAAAACGCACTTCGATCTTCCCCTCTTCGCCCAACGAAGACTTTGCTTCCTGAAAGAGAAAGCGCGCCATCTGACCGAGCTTCTGCGCATCCCCGGAAATTTTCGGAATCGGCTCATTCACCTCAAATTCCACTTCAATTTCGGTCTCCTGTCCCAATACCAGCTCTGAGGCTTTCTTAAAAACAGAAGGAAGATCAATCCCGTTGTCTACCTTCAATCTACTGGCACGAGCTCCTTCTGCGAGATTGGTCAGCATCGAGGTCATCCGGTCAATCTGGCTTCCCACTTCACTATAGTAGTCATTCCAGAAAGAAGAGTCTTCCGGCTCGCGTCCAAGCTCCTCCCGAAGCTGAAAAGGCAGCATATCGTAGAAAGTACGCATCACAGTTAGCGCGTTTCGAAGGTGATGGTTGAGGCCTGCAGAAAGTATACCGATACTTGAAGCCTTATCAGCCATGACGAGCTGTTCAAACGCTTCCGCCTTTTCACTAATTAACTGATCGCGCTCACGTGAGAGGCAGAAATGATTCATCGCTTTGATCATCCGGTGCTCAAGGTCATCGGGATCCCACGGCTTGGAAAGATAAGAATAGAGAAGTCCGCTGTTCAACGCATCGACAGCGACATCAAGGTCTGCATACGCTGTCACGAGAATACGAAGAGGATTCGAGTTCACCTGCCGCACGCGCTGAAGGAAACTGAGACCGGACTCATTGGGCATCTTCTTGTCGCTAAGAACCAAACCGATCTTCTCATGATGCTCGGTGAAAATTTCAAATCCCGCCTCAGGGGATGACGCGGTGTAAATCGGAGCAATATCTTCAAAAATCGCCTCAAAATACTTCAGGGATTTCTCTTCGTCGTCGACGTAGAGAATGCCAAAATCAGAAAACTTCTTGTCCATATTTGATGAGGGTAGGATTGGTGTGATGAGGGGCTGTCCCGGCAGAAGCCTGCGCGAGAGGTAGTGAAATCAAAAATTCTGTGAATTCACCGGGGTCTGAATCAACCGTAATCTGGCCGTTGTGTGATTCAACAATGCGATAACAAATACTCAATCCGAGCCCCATTCCATGCCCCACCTCTTTGGTGGTGAAGAACGGATCAAAGATTCGGCTTAGGTTCTCCGGCTCGATCCCCGGCCCATTATCTCGAATGGTGATGAACGCCTGTTCATCATCCGCACTCGCCCTGATTTCGATGATATTCTTCTGTTTCTGCTCCACCTTGCCCGTCGCTTGAATTGCGTTGTGAATCAGATTAATTAATACTTGGGTAATTTGGTTCTTCGCCCCTACGATACGAATCTCTTCAGACACCTCTGTCATCACTGTCATCTGGGAGGTTTCGATTTCTTTACCGAGCATTCTCAGAGCTACATGCACCGAGTCTGCCAAAGAATGTTCGATGTTATTCTCTCCGGTCTTGTCAGAAAACTCCCGGAGTTCCCGGACAATCTCTTTCATCCGATCGATGCTGTCCTGGATATCATCGATTGCTTCAATGACACGACCGTTGGGATTCTCGCTACGAAGGAGCTTGCGCAGCAAGAAGACCGCCTGATTTGAATAGTTCAAGGGGTTTCCAATCTCGTGAATCACACCAGCGCTGAGTTGTCCCAGTGATGCCATCTTCTCGGACTGAATGAGTTGGTGCTCGGTATCACGAAGTTCAACCATCGTTCTGGCTAACTCGTTGTGCTTGTTCTCAAGCTTGATCTGCTGTTGCCGGACTTTTTCCCTCGAGACAAATTCGTTCATCCGAATTCTCTGGTGTAGGTAGGTCCCGATAGTGATGACCGCACCGTAGGCAACGGCAAAAATACAGTTACTCAGGAGGTAAATCGCTCCACGAGTATCGACACCACTGAAAATCGCTGGAACAATTGCCACGAAGTAGAAAAGGATTACGAGTGCCGAAGCAATCAAAGCCTCTGTGCAAGTCCAATGCGAGACAAAGCCAATCACAACGAGACACAACACCATGCCCACGTAGTAGGTCGTATGAACATCTCCCGATAGAAAGATCATCAGGGCGATGAAAAAAGCTGGGATCAAAGGAATGATCACCGTGAACATCCGGTAGAACCGTTTCCCGAACCGTGTCTTCGCGCACATAAACAAGGCACCAAGAACGCACCCAACGCAGACAAATCGGAGCATGAGGAATTCCACGAAATGCTCTGGATACATGAAGAAATCGAGAATCGCGAAAAGCGGAATCACGACGGCTGCCATGTACGACAGAGCTCGCACCGAGTTTATGACTTTCTGTCTGTTTTCGGCAACAAGTCGCTTCTTACCAAAGGCAGAAAGGCCAAGCCCTTCGCCCTCCGTCTGGAACGGACGGTAATTGATGATCGATTGGTTCGGCATCTATGAGGATAGGATACCGCCAATTATACGGAAAATCTAGTTATTATGGTATTTCTACCACTTTTCCCTCAATGATCGGCGATTCCGTAGGCCTCAACACCGTGTTTGTCAGTCGTCAGCTGGAAATTCCCCTCACCCACGGCCTTCTGCATCAGCTCTTCCAATTGATTTTCGCTTCGATAGATCAGCTCCCAATCGAGAACGAGGCCCATGAACTGCGCAAAGGGGTTTTGATTCGTGTAATTACAGACAACCAGAACACCTCCCTTTGCGACAAGATTATTCAGGTAGCGTGTCACGCTGACGATCATACGATCAGATAAATAATCGAAAAGCCCGGCGCAGTAGACCACGTCATATTTACCATCCGGCACCCAGCCGGAACCACTGGCAACACTGCTGCGGGAGTTGTTAGCCAGTTCGATCACAGAACTCTGTTCGAAAGCGACTGATACCTCCTTACCATCCGGTTGACCATTGGCTTCAAACTGGCGACGGGCTTCAGCCAGAGTTTCATCGCTGAAATCGACCAGGGTAAAATCAACCTGACAACCATCCTCCGGATTCTGAACATAACGCTGGACTTCGTAGGCCACTCCGCTGGCCATACTGAGCACTTTGGCGGAGCGCCCGGACTCCCTGCAGTTCCTGACGACACGTCGAGTTTGATCTTCGAGGATCTGGACGCGATGCCTGTAGGCATCCGTCGCAGGGTTACTCAAAATCCACTCATTGATCAATCGCCCAAACAGAGACCCCCCCCGGAATCTCTTACCCAGGATTTGCCCAAGCATATCGAAATCGCCGGGAATTCCAATAGGTCGTTCAACAATCCGAGACATGAATGGAGACGAAAGAACGTGCGGATAGAGCAGCTTTCTTGAGAATTTCTTGAACAGCTTCTGGTATCCCATGGAACATGCCACACGCGACGCCTCTTCGAACTGAACCACCGCTTCTGTGAGCCGCTGATACATTGTGCCCTTGGCATATCGCAGGAACTTCTCCTCGACCTTCATCCGCTCCTTCGGCGGATAGCGATCGAGCGAGACTTCAAAAGACGTTACGTCATCGTGGATTTCCCGGAAAATCGTTGCGAGATCGATTGCCGCAAGCCTCAGATTTCCGGGGAGCTCCTCGCGATCCCGGTCACCTTCCTCGGAATGGAAACATTGAAACCTGCCGCCGAATGGTTCAACTCCACGATCCACTACCAGCCACTCACGGGTGAAGCGAATCGTGAGTTGATCGACACTCTTACATGAAACGACCTGTTCAATCTTACCCGTCGTAAAATCGATCTTGGAAGATCCAAACAACACAGTGGCCCCTGAGATAACATCGCCTTCCTGAAACCGCCCGCTTCTGTCAACGCTCACGACGGCAGAACGGGCGTCAAAGTTTTCGAGGCGTCCGGAAAAAGTCTCACCTCTCTGGTCTGTAGCGCGGAACTCGCGCGCCTGTTGTTCGCGAGTAATGGCCACCGCTTCACGCTCTTCCTCATCCAACGCGCGCGTCAAACGGTTGACCACCCGACGCAGAACCACCGGCTCAAAGGGCTTGGGAACATATTCATTGGCGCCCAGATCGATCGCTTTTCGAGCCACCTCGCTGTCCCCGTAACCTGTCATGAAGATGACTGGA
>PKCI01000102.1 GCA_002862135.1 Verrucomicrobiota bacterium
TGTCGCCTTTAACATGCCGACACCGTAGAGGACCTGCCGAGCCTGACGCAATCGTATTCCGGCACTTAGGTGTCAGTTTCCCGTCACAGGGATTTTGAGCCTCTTGAAGATCCCTCCCCCTTTCAGTTTGCGGAATGGGGAAATGCAGCTATCAGATTGCGTATGCTCACCATCCGTAAACTCAAAAAATCCTACGGCGGCCGAATCCTCTTCGAAGGCGCCGACCTGCAGATCAATTATGGGGAGCGCGTCGCGCTGGTTGGTCCCAACGGGGCCGGTAAATCCACGATTTTTCGGATTATCCTGGGCGATGAGGAAGCGGACAAGGGGACAGTGGAGCGTGACGAGTGGACTCTGACCGGCTTCCTGCCCCAGGAAAGTGAGGAAGTGGGTGACTACACGGTGCTGGAAATTGCAACCGGTCGGGCCGGCATGCTCCAGGATCTTGAGGCAACTCTCAAGTCTCTTGAGGACGCCGGAACCGTTGATGTTCCAGAATACTATGAGGCCCAGGGCAAGTTTGACGCCCTCAATGACCCTAAAGTGGAGGCCAAAGCCAAGGAAATGCTCCGTGGTCTCGGGTACGAGGAAGATCGCTTCGAACGTCCTGCCAAGGAAATGAGTGGTGGCTGGATCATGCGAGCACACCTGGCCCGCCTTCTCGTCATCGAACCGGACCTGCTCATGCTGGACGAGCCTACCAACCACTTGGACCTCATGTCCCTGCTCTGGTTTCAGAACTATCTGAAGAACTACTCCGGAGCGATCCTGATGATTTCCCACGACCGCCAGTTCATGGACGAGTTGGTCGAATCAGTCCACGACATCGATGACCGAAAACTTATCCAATACACCGGTAACTATTCCGACTACCTGAAGCAGCGCCAGGAGAACTACGAACGTCACAATCAGGCTTACAAGAATCAGCAGAAGCAGATCAAGGAACTCCAGGAATTTGCCAACAAGTTCCGCAACGTCTCTTCCAAGGCATCGCAGGCCCAGTCCAAGCTCAAGGAAATCGATCGCATGGAAAAGATCGAGAAGCCACTGGCTCCGAAAAAGCCTTTCCGCTTCCAGATCCCCGAGCCTCCTCGCGGAGGCCAAAAGGCCCTGGCCCTGAACGGAGTGCACTTTGCCTATGGTGACCTCAGGGTCTACGAAGGCCTCGACTTCGAAATCGAGCGCGGCGAGAGGACGGTTCTGGTCGGTCCCAACGGTTCCGGTAAATCCACGCTTATCAAGCTGCTCGCAGGCGAACTCGAGCCTCAGCAGGGTGAATACAAACCCGGCCACAACGCCAAGATCGGCTATTTCTCTCAACACCGTGCCGCCTCATTAAACCCAAACAATTCGGTTCTTTCCGAAGTTCTGGAAGCAGCTCCGACTCTTCGTGAAGACGAAGCACGAGGTATCCTCGGCTCGTTCATGTTCCGCAAAGAAGAGGTCTACAAGATGACTAAGGTTCTCAGTGGCGGAGAAAAGAGCCGACTCAATCTCGTCAAATTTCTCGTCGATCCTCCGAACATTCTCCTGATGGACGAGCCGACCACTCACCTCGACATCCTGACGGTGGAGTCTCTCATTCTCGCCCTAGCAAACTACCAGGGGACCCTGGTCTTTATTTCGCATGACGTTCACTTCATCAAGGAACTCGCCACAGACGTCATTCACGTCGCATACGGAAATGCGAAACGCTACCACGGCGATTGGGATTATTTCATCGAGAAGTCAGGCGCCGGGGACGAGCGTGCCGCCCTTACTGCGGATTGATTTTGATCAGTAGTGACGTCACTGCGGACTAGGCGAGCTCACATCGTTCGCCTACACAGGAAGTATGAGTTTGCTGATCCGCTCCTTGCCTGTCTTGACATTTCTCTCTACCGCGTTGGGAGAGGCGCCCCTGGCCAGTCGTCAGATTCCCGATATTGAGACTCTGCCTGATTTGACGGAGGAACTGAATCAGCTCATTGCCGATTCCGGAGGCAACCTCTCCCCCACTGCCGGCATCTACCGAATCACGAGACCGCTACAGTTCGATCTTGAGCAAAAAAAAAGCGCCATTATTCGGGCCTCTGACGGACCGGTCACGATCATCATGGATGGCCCGGGTCCAGCCGTCAGAATCCGCGGATCACATGAGGGCACCGCAAGTCCCAAGACCTTTAGCCCTGCTACCTGGAATGAACGGATGCCGATTATCGAGGGTATTGAAATCCTCGGCAACCATCCCGACGCTGATGGAATCGAACTGATCCGCTGCGTCCAGCCCACCATCACTCGCGTTGCGGTACGCTGGTGCCGCCACGGAATCCGTTTGGTTGACCGCAACCGCAACGTCATTGTCTCGGACTGCCACCTCTACGAAAACTCCGGTATTGGATTATTTCTCGATGACGTCAATCTTCATCAGATCAACGTCAGCAATTCTCACATCAGCTACAACCGTGCCGGTGGCATCGTCGTTCATGATGGCAATGTGAGGAACCTGCACATTACCGGCTGTGATATCGAAGGGAACATGCCTGCCGATGATTCCCCTACCAGAACAGCAAACATTCTTCTCGACGTCTCAGGCTCTCCCGAAGACAAATCGCGCTCCATTGCCGAAGTCGCCATCACCGGCTGCACTATCCAGCACAGCTCAAACTACAGCGGATCTCAATACGAGTCTCTCGCCCCCGGCGGCGCCAACATCCGCATTCTTGGAAAAGACCTCTGGCCTATCGACTCCGTGACCATCACCGGTAACGTGATCAGTGACACTTCCGTGCTCATCGACATCGATACGGCGACTGATATCTCTGTTACCGGCAACACTTTCTTTGCACCCAATCCAGACTTCATCCACGCCACCGCCTGCAAGCGTCTCAGCCTGAATGGAAACACGTTCAATCCCCGCCAATTTGTCCGCCCTGGCCGACTTATCTTTAGTCGGTGCGAGGACAGTATCATCTCCAACTGCACCTTCCATGCCCTCAATGAGGGCGGAGGTGCGATCCAGCTGGATCAGTGCCAGCGCATGGCGCTCCATAACAATATCCTTTCCGATTCGGAGAGCGGCGTAATTGTGACCAACTCACGCGCCATCACCATCAAGGACTGGACGGTCTCCGGCATTCCCGCGAACCAGTTAATTCGACAGGACGAAAATTCTTCTGTGAATCGTTAAGAATCAGCTCAGTTCAACCCCGTCGGAGGTTCCTTTCCATCGGTTAACCCTGAGCCAAATGTCAAACTCAGGTTCCATTCTGCCTTCCCGGCAGTATCAACGATGAGCTTGCACAGCGAGTGTACGATTTGTTCATTCAAGACCAACTCAATACCCTCACCCTCTTCGGGATGCATACAAAGCATCGCCTGCGAATTCGGTCCTGGTTTGACCCCGACACTGAATAGTAGGGTCGGTTGTTCTCCGAGGGGCAGATAGCTGCTCTCTTCATAAGCTGTATCGAAATCCCCCTCGGCCACAGCCTTCTTGTGCTCGATCTCTTTTTCAGCCGACTTCACCAACTCGTCCTGAACCGGCACAGGTGGAGTGCCTTTAGCCCCTTTCCCCGCCTCATCAAGAATGCGAGCGAGAGTGTTCCACAGGATCCCGGTATAACGTCTCGTCAGCCAGAAACGAAACTCTTGCCGACTCTTGGTATTCAGCCGAAAAAGGATTCGATCCTCTGTCGATACATACGACATTTGAATCTGATGCATCTGGCCCATAACAGAACTCGCTACCTAACTTAAGGCCAAGATGCTACCCGAGCAATTCACCCAAGTAGACCGTTTCCTTTCTCTTAATTGATTCCTGCGCCGCCAGACAAACGGCAACCGCAAGTCGAGCTGACTCCCCGTCGTTGAGTGGCCGCCTGCCTTCAAGGACGCATTCAACGAAATGTTCCAACTCCGGCTTAATTCCGCGATCCACGCGTCCCGAGCCATCAATAAAGTTAGCCGCATCACCTTCGTCAGCGATTCGCATCCTGACAGGATCCGAATCATCGAACTTATGATGAACCATTTCCAGGGCCTGATTTCTCGTATCGATTCGCCCTTTGTCACCGCAGGCTCCGATCTCACATTCGCCTCCGTTGGGGGCAAACAGGCAAAGTTCAAGGCTGGCACGGCGCCCTCCCTCGTATTCGATGAGAACCTGGGCATTATCAAGAATCTCGCGATCTGTCAGGACATTGGTGCCACCGTGAGCAGATACCCGAAGCGGCGGGTTTTCCATCATCCAGTTAAAAAGATCAATGTGATGCACGTTCTTTTCGAGGATAGTCCCGCCAGTGAGAGCCTCACTGGATCGCCATCCTGGACGCATCGGCCCCCGAAACTCCCGACACCACATCAACTGGAGATCGCCGATGTCGCCTCCATCAATCATCGCTTTCATGTGCTCATATAGCTTCTGAAAACGCATTTCGTGCCCGATCTGCAGGACACAACCGGATTCACCCACCTTTTCGATGATCTGGTTGCACTCCGCGATTGATAGACCCAACGGCTTCTCACACATGACATGCTTACCAGCCGCCAGCGCCGCCATTGCCGCTTCGTAATGTTGATCGTTCGTCAGTGCCACAATCACGGCATCAACAGCGTCGTTGTTCACCACCTCCCGCCAGTCTTTGGTCGTTACCAAATGATCGCCCACGAGTTCCTTTGCCGCCTGCAGGCTTTCATCACTTCGTGAACTCACTGCAACGGTGTCTGCGCCTTCAATCAGGAGCAAGTTTCTCAAGTGAGCTTCACGGCCGAACCAACCGGCGCCAAGTAGTCCGAAATTCATACACCGCCAGTCTTACGGCAAGTGCCTTCAGCCATCAAGCCCACACATTTAGCAGCACCACGCCAGCGACGGCGAGAAGCGCCCCCACAAGAGCCAGCCGTGATGGGTGATCATGCTCATTCCAGGCCGCTAGGGGTATCATGACGATTGGAGTTGTCGCCACCACCGCCAGAACAATACCGCTCTGGAGTGAACTCAAAGCCCACTGAAAACAACTCACGCCAATGACTGGACCGAACAAGGCGGCCCCTAAGAGCCAGGGGGCAAGTTTTGGATTCAGCGGATTCCCCCACTGTTTCCACTGCTGATTGCTACTAAAAAATCGAATCAGGATAACCACTAGAGCTGCGAACAGAAACCCGGCGAGAACGCGTTGGAACGCCGCGCTGATTCCATTGATCACCATTCCGACGTCCGCGGCGGCCTCTTCGGCCTTGCGGCTGATCACCGCTCCTGTCCCCTGGCCAAATCCGGCGATAACGGCGCAAAAAACCCCAAAACCGAAACTACCACGACGCATCATTTTCTGGCGAGACTTAGCCCCGGGGCGCAGGGCTAAAGTCACCCCAGCAAGGATAATCGCGGCGCAGGCGGCAACCTTGATGGAGATTCCACTCCCGAGCCAGATCCACTCAAGTCCCATCGCGAATAGGGGGGCGAGGCAGAGGTTTAACAAGATGGTCAGGCGCGACCCAATGCGTTCGTAGGCAAGGAACAAAGCCACATCGCCAATTCCGAAGCCGACAACGCCGCTGAGTAGAAACCATAAGAAAGGTTTTCCCCCGACCGAGTCGGGCCAGGCAAGAAAGACAATCACTCCAAGAACGACCGCCGCGATAAAGAGCCTCACGGCATTTCCCCAGATACTGCCGAGATTCACGGCCACCCGTTGCCCCGTAACAGCGGATAAGGCAAAGAAAACAGTCGTAAAAATGGCGCCTATCATGAATTCATCCAGCCTGCGATGCGTGGTTGCAATCGCAGTTGCAAAGGCAACGCTATCCGAAAAGATTTGTAAAGCTCATGCAGTCACCTGAACCCGCAGCGCCTCTTATCCTCATCAACGGTGAACTCCTCTCCGCCAAAACGCCGGTGTTGCGCTCCGATGACGGTGCCTTTGCCTTTGGCCAGGGGCTTTTTGAAACCATGGCTGTCTACCGGGGCCGTGTCTTTGCCCTTGAAGCCCATTTGCAGCGGCTGTGTCAAGGGGCGCAACGTCTCGAAGTGAACGTTCCAAGCAGGGAATCCATCCGGAGCCAAATTGCAACTCTTGTTGAAGCGAATCAACTCGATTCTATCGACAAAGCGAGGCTTCGGATAACAATCACTCCGACGAGCACTGTCCTGACGTGTTCAACAAAGATCGGCCACGCTGAGGCAGCCAGCACTATCACCGTTCCTTTTGCACGAAACGAAAAGAGCGCGCTCTCCGGTATGAAGACCATCAACTACGGGGAAAACGTTGTCGCTCAAAGACTGGCAATGGAAGCCAACTGCGATGAAGCGATATTCCCCAACACCCGGGATGAGTTGTGCGAAGGCGCTTGGTCCAACATCTTCGTCCTCCTTGATGGTGACTGGCTGACGCCGCCACTGGACTCCGGGTGTTTGCCGGGCGTTACCCGAAGCATCCTTCTGAAAATGAAAAAGGATTCTCTTCCATCTATAGCCGAGTCCACCATCCCCATAAAAGGCCTTGAGCAAGTTGAGTCCGCCTTCCTCACCTCCTCCATTCGCGAAGTCCAACCCGTTGCAAGCATTGATGGACGGGCGCTTCACGGCGTCAACTGCCCGGTCACCCGTGCTTTCCAAGAGGCATACCGGAACTTCGCGACTACCGGGGGCTAACTTCGGACTTACGCGAATTCGTACGATACAGAGATCACCTTTAGCATTGCGGTTCGACCGGGAAATGGCGACCCTTTGCTGATGCGAACTTTTCCCCTTGCCCTAGCCCTTGCCGCCGCAGCGTCACTAGTTCCGCTTGGATCCAATGCCGTAGATTTTGAAAAGGAAATCCTACCGCTTTTTGAAGCCAAGTGCATTGAATGCCATAAGGCTCCCTATGAGGAAGGCGGGAGAACGAAGAAGCCAAAGGCCGGACTTCGGATGGATGCTGCCTGGGCGATAAGCATGGGCAGCGAAAATGGAGCAGTGATCGTTCCCGGTAAGCCCGGCGACAGTGAGCTCTATTATCGCGTTACGTTGCCTCAAAACGATGATGATTTCATGCCTCCCACCGGAAAGGCTGATCCCCTGACCGAGAAAGAACTCGCCCTTTTCAAAAAGTGGATCGATGGAGGAGCGGACTTCGGGGACTGGGTTGGCAACCTCGAGGGAAAACCCAAGGAAGTCACCACGGCAGTCGGAAAACCCGCTGTTTCCGAAATCCAGGAAGTCTACAAACGCCTCTCTGAAGGAATGGGCGCCCCGGATCCCGAGACCTGGAAGTCAGTAACCGAGGCAGGCGGTCGCGTCGCCCGCCTATCGAAGACCAGCCCTCTTCTCTCGGTCGACTTTCGCCTGACTACAGAGAATGCCAGCGACGACGTGATTGGTTCTATTGACACCGTTTCGCCGCATATCGTTCACCTCGACCTATCAAAAACCGCTGTCACAGACAGAGCTCTCTCCATTCTCAAGGAATCGCCGAAACTGGTTCGCCTGAACCTGAGCCAAACCGGCATTACCGACGCTGGACTTACTCACCTAAAGAGCCTCAACGAGCTTCGCTATCTAAACCTCTACGGCTCCAAGGTCACTGACGCCGGCCTTGAGAATCTTGAAGATCTCAAGAGCCTCGAAGCCGTCTACCTGTGGCAGTCGAAGGCCACAGAAGCCGGAGTGAAAAAGCTCCGCACCGCCCTGCCAGATGCCAAGATCAATTTTAAATAGAGCAGCGATTGCATATCTCCTCACAGCAGCGTCCCTCGCTTCGCCGCTGCTGGCCCAATCGCCTGTCGACGACGCCTCTTTGAAACGGCAGTTTCAAAAGGGGCTGACTGACATTTACAACTCCAACGATTTTCCGGCGCCTGCAGCAATCAGGCGCCAACTGAACCGGAAAACCCCTCACGAGGGAAACGTTCCCAAAGCCGGGCCCAAAGACACGGTTGAGGCCTCAAATCTTTACAACCATGCCCGCAAAGCCACTCTGGTTATAGGGCACCTCTTCCTCTGCGATAAATGCGACAACTGGCACCTGTCTATCGCGGGTGGTGTATTGATCTCGCCCGGCGGCCTCGCTCTGACCAACCATCATGTTCTCGCCTTCGACCGTGCTTCGATCTTCGGTGCGATGACATCCGACGGGAAAGTCTATCCCATCGTAGAGGTGCTCGCCGCCTCGCGAAAAGATGATGTTGCTCTGATACGTATCGACTCAGACAAACCACTGCCCCATGTTTCGCTGGCGAATTCTGCTCCTGTCGGAACTTCAGTTTACGCCGTTTCTCATCCGGACTCTCACTTTTACGCCCTGACAGCAGGAGATATTTCACGCTATTCAATGTCACCGAAGGAAAAGACTCAACGCCTTGAAATCACCGCGAACTTCGCACGCGGCTCCAGCGGGTGCGGAGTCTACAACAAATTAGGGCAGTTAGTAGGGCTGATCTCTTCGACGAAATCGATCTACTACCACCAGGACATTGATGTCCAGAAACACCTTCAGATGGTGATTAAGACTTGTGTTCCGCTATCAGGTATCAAGTCGCTCTTTCAACCTGTGGAAAAGTGAGCCCTGGTTGCCGGCAACTTTTCCAGCCCATTACACGATCGGAGATGGATCGTGAAGCGAATGCGGATGATAGCCGGCTCCTGCTTTCACAATCGCGGTAATATCTCCACCTTTCTCAAGATAAAACCGCTCCAGCAGTCCTGTATTCTCGCTCTAGGGAACAGCATCATCCGCTCCCCCGGCGGTGATCATGACGGGCACGCCAGCCTCTACCAACGCCTGCATTTTATCCAGAGGCCCGTTCCATGACTGAGCCGATAATTTATCTGAGCCCCAACGCTTCGAGACAGCGCTGCCACGTTTTCGTGAATTTTTCCCCGGCCAGGAAAGGATGTTCATCACCGCCACGTCAAGATAGACCCCTGACACCTCGTCCGAGTTGCGAATAGTCCAGAGTGAAGCAGGCAATCCCCCGCGGCTGAACCCCCCCGTCACGGGCTTCTCAGTGAGGTCCAGTTTCTTGCAGGCGAACGGGTAGAAAGCATCGAAGGCTGCCATGGCACTGGGGCCATCAAACTCATCGGACACGTCGATGTGGGAGACGTGCCATCCTCGCTTCAGCAACGCGGTATCAACCGAGGGAAATGCTTCACAAGCTTCCAAACCAAATCAACACGCCATTACGTCGTGTTAAGCAGTAATCGCTCTAATTAAGCCTCTAATTTACCAACTGCGAGTGGCGCCGCGAACCAAACCCACCATGACTCCTTGGATCAGGAGTTCTTGAGCCGGGATCAAGTCCGGAAACTCAGGGTTCTCAGCCTTAAGAAAGGGCTTCTGTCCGTTGGTGACATAACGCTTCAAAGTAGTCTCTCCGTCAATCAAGGCTGCGACCACATCCTGATCTCGCGGCTCACGGTATTCGAGAACGACATGATCACCGTCCATGATGTGGGCGTTGATCATTGATTCTCCCCGCACCTTCAGAGCGTAGGCCTTGGACCGCCCATTCAGCCCCATCGACCGAACATCGACGGACAGGGTGCCATCCGCTTCGGGAGTGGTGTCATCCCCGAAACCCGCTGGAATCGCTCCATAGATAGGCACATCTGCAATCGGCTCGCGTTCGGCAGCGTCAGCAAACATAACCGCTCTCGCTTTACGCTCCTCTTTGACAATCGCCCCCTTCTTCTCAAGAGCCCTCAAATGACTGACCGCTGCCGTCTGGCTAGCGAAGCCGAAATGGGTCTGAATTTCCCGGGTCGACGGCATGATTCCGGTCCTCCGGTGTTCAGCCTGGAGGTAGTCTAAGATTTCCTGTTGGCGGGCTGTTAGCTTCATATTTGAACAGTGTTCCTAAGAACATCATTTAAAAATCACTGTATGCAAGTAGAAAAGATATTTTGATTAGTGGATCATCTGAGGTAAGCCATTTCATGGATCGTCGACTAATCATCATCATCGTTACCGTCGTGGTGGCTGCCCACGCCCTCTTCCTCATAATTTGGTGGAGTGGCAATGACGAAACAAGCGAAGAGGCAGGATTGACAACGACTAATGTCAGTGACGGCGACGACCTGCCCCAGCGCGAAGAGGTCGCTCTTGATAAACCTGAGGAAAGTAGTCCCTACGACCTTCTTTCCGGTCAGGCACCGCGCGTCGAAGCTTCAAATACCCTGCCTTCTCCGGATCTTACCGCGAAACCAGTCAAGGCCACAGAAACCGGGATGCAAAAGGTTGCTGTGGATCCCGAAGCGATGGTCAAAGGCGAAATCCCAGCTGGTGCGATCAATGTAGGAATCCATACCGGAACGACGAAGCTTTCCGCCGAATTCGCAGAGGTCGCCACGCGCGGGGCCGTAGCAGCGTCCGAACAAAGATGGGAAGATGCCCGCAGCGCCTACCTCGAACTGATCAACGCGACGCCTGAAAACGCCCTTGCTTATGCTAACCTTGGAGTGGCTGAGTTTCAGCTCGGTAACCTGGTAGCCGCTTCCGGCAATCTGAAGCGCTCGCTGGAACTCAACTCCTCCATCGGAAACAACTGGCAAACCCTTGGTCTCATCCAGTATGAGCAAAAGAATCTCAATCTCGCAATCTCGAGCCTGACCCGGGCGATCCACGAAGCTCCACGCGACGCCCAGGCCCGCGTTTACCTTGCGGCAGTAATACGCGACTACGGCTGGACCGAAGCCGCCCTCACCGAATTGAAACGGGCCATCGACATTGAACCCAGCCTTCCCGATGCACACTACAACCTTGCTGTGACCTACCTCGAAATCCGTCCCCCCCGGATTGAACTGGCCCGACGCCACTACTACAAAGCAATCGATCTCGGCGCCGCGCCCGCCCCAGAGCTTGAAAAAGCACTGGATAGCGCCGAATGAGCGTCCGTGCAATTTTAAGAAGATCAGTTAGTATATGTCCCGTGCCATGAGACTCTTTTCAGCCTCACCTCTCCCCTCCGCTCTGTCCGCACTCACTTTGGTGGTTACCCTCGGCATGCTCGGTTGCCGATCAAATGACACTGGCCCTGTCCCGGTGGACACTCGGGCGAACGCTGCCCAGGCTGCTGCAACAGGCAATACTCAGACTCAACCAGGTTCGGTCACTGCCCTGGCGCCCACGCCCCTTTCTTTCGGCAGCAACTCAAGTAATCCTGACGCCCCGAGCATCACGGCCACTTGCGCCATCCTGGTTAACCAATACGGACGGGTTCTCTTCGAGAAAAATGCAGATCAGCGCGTCCCTGTTGCCAGCACTCAAAAACTTCTTCTCGGGATCATGATTTCCGAGGCCGGCAACCTGCAGAAGCCGGTCACCGTTGCCGCAGAAGACACCTGGGCCGAGCCGACCACGATGGGCATCAAAACCGGCCAGGTTTACACCCGCGAGGAGCTCCTCCACACTGTTCTTATTCGGAGCAGCAACGACATCGCACGCGCGCTGGCACGTGATCACTCCGGCAGCGTTTCGAATTTCGCCGCAGCCATGAACATAAAAGCCCGTCAGTTGGGCATGAATAACTCCTACTTCACCAACGCGAGTGGCCTGCCAACTCCTCCCGGACAATACTCCACCGCGCGCGATCTTACCAAACTTGGAGCAGCCGCCTTGCGCGACCCTTTTGTTCGTAGATCTATTCGGACCAACTCCACCGTTTTCCGCTTTTCTACCGGAACAACCAAAACCGTCTACAACACCAACCAGGTGCTTCGTGCTTTCCCCTACTGCACCGGAGCCAAGACCGGATATACCAAAGCAGCTGGGCGTTGCCTCGTTTCTTCCGCCACCTACGGCCGCAAGAGCGTGATTGCCGTTATTCTCGGCAGCGAGATGCCGAACGTCTGGAGCGAGTCGGAAGCGTTGCTCCGCTACGGCCTTGGATTGCCACAGCGTTCCTGACACCATGTTGGGAGGCTATCCAAAGCAAGCACCTCCACAAGATTGGCAGAGTTAGCCAATCACGCGATAATTGCAAATTACGCCAAGTCATCAAAGGCTACCGCCCCCTCACCAAGCCTCAAGGCACTGTCGCAAGGTTAGACTGCCACAACAGCATTGAATCTGTAACACTACAGCGCCTCCACCGTATCTATAGAGATGGCCGTTCGTGTGAACGACAGCTGATAGTTTTCTAACAATGTGGCTCTTGCAAATACCACTGGTTCAACAAACGGTGCCTTTGGGTTTCCGCGCTCTGCCTGAACCTTTTCCGACCACCACTCTATGAAACTCCACCTCGTCTTCATCGCATTGCCGATTCTCGCGGCTTCACTCCTTTTCCAACCGACTTCGCTGGAAGCCGAAGATCCCAGGCAGTTCATTGAACTCGGTAAGGGCGTCGCCCACGCCAAAGATGGTGACCGTCTTGTTCTCTTCCTTCTCGTCGAGACGTTTGCTGATGAGACTGACGCCATTCTTGAGGCCATCAATAAGGAGCTCGAAGGCAAAGGAAACGAATTTGTGATCGTCCGCTGTCAGAACGAAAGTGCGGAACACCGCAAATTATTCGCAGAACGTTTCAAACAGAACCCTGACAAAATGCCACTTGGAGTTGTCACTAGGGCCAACGGCGAAATAGTCATCGGAACAAACGGAAAATCACCGGAAGCCTACCGTATTGTGATCCTGGCAAGTCGCATCCAGGCGGGGTACGAAACCGATCCGGACAAAATTGCGGCGCTCAACGACGCCATCATGACTGACGGAGAAGCCGCCAGCACGGTCTTCGGACTCAAGCGAAGCGACCTCGAAGTCACCAAGCACCTTATTACCAAGTATCGGAACTGGAATTTTGCCGACGGCAGAACCATGAACGCAGCGCTTCTGGAAGCAAACGGTGCCACCGGAACTTTTATCCGTGTCGACGGCAAGGAGCAGGAAGTCGACTTCAACACGCTCTCGGACGCCGACAAAGGCTACCTCACTATCATTCTTGGCGGGAATAAAGCTCCCTAATCCGGTCAGCGCGTGCCTAGAGAAGACACCACGGTGACACGGATCGTTGCGGTAGTTCTTAGGGAAAATCGGAAGTAAAATACCACGCGGTTGAAGCGGGTGGCATCTCTCACTATATACCACTGCTGATAAACTGTTAGGAGACGCGTAGGAAAATCAGCACCGCTTCACACCAAGCGCTTCCAAAAACCTTCCTTACTGCCAATTTATTCGCTATCGACTTCGATACCGTGACTGAAGGCATCTCGATAATTTCGGGCTGAACTACTGGAATCAAATAAAGCAAAGTTTGGTTTTCCTTGGTGCCCGCTTTCAGCCTAGCCCATATCACTCGCTTCAAGAATCGCCCTCTGCACAGCGAGGTCATGAGAACTCGGATAGGGATTCTCGAGCTCACCTCGAACAATCGCTGCCAATTGAACAGCATCCCCAACGTAGCGGCGATAAGGAGGCTTAAACGGAATTTCGGTAGTCCCCTTCTTGTAGACCTCACCTGATTCTTCGATCTTTCTCTCGCGGGACAGGCTCAGCCTCATCTTTGGCCGGTCGAGCGGTTGAATGTGGCAGGTTCCCTCGGTTCCACAAACCGTGAAGTGGCGGCGCCCTAAGCCTTCGACCTCAAGCCCGGTCGAACGGACCGTTGCCGTTGCCTTCGGATATTCGAATACTGCCAACATATTGTCCACCAGGGTGTCCCCCCCTGTCTCCAGCGTTCTTCTGGGATACGCCATCACCGATTGAGGCTGACCTAACACGCCGACCGTCAGATCAATAATGTGACCACCAAGTTCAAACATGGTGCCGCCTTTGAACTCGTCGAGAACCTGGCGCGAGGAGTTCGGAATAACCTTGGACATAACCGCGTGGGTCTCGAACACTTCTCCCAGCCAACCGGCTTTCAACACGCGATGAAGCATCAGCACGGCAGGATTATGGCGATACATGTATCCCATCTGTATCACCAGTCCCGCCGCATCGGCCTTCTCCATCAGGTTTTCGTATGCGGAGAGATCGCTCCCGGCCGGTTTATCGAGATGGACGTGAAACCCGGCGTCGACTGCCTGCGTGGCGTATTTCAAAAGGTCCCGTATCTCAGTTTCCACACCCACCACGGAAAGCCCGGGAGTGTTCAAGCCCTCTTCCAGCGAAAGAAAAGGAAACTTGCCGTAAGTTTCGCTTTCTTTCGCACTGGCCAGCAACTTTGGATCCTCTTCAACGATTCCAACCACCTCCCAGTCCGGATTCTCATCGTAGACCTTAATCTTGTTTGCGTGAGGATGTCCGACCCCAATCTGGAGATACTTTAGAGGCTGTTGCCCGGCCTGTGCGTGCAACGAAGCCAAGGGACTCACCATGGCCGCTCCGATCAGGGTTCGTCGATTTAACATGGGTGAACTCTACCCGACTTTAGAGTGACTGACGATCTCACAATCGCGTAAAGGATTCCCGTGCACGAGCCATCAAAGTCCGCTACAAAGAACTAATGCAAGACGCCCGTTTTACAGACCAGACCGCGATTGTAACCGGAGGTGCCGACGGTATTGGCAAGGTGGTCGCGACGCGGCTTGCTTCAGAAGGAGCCCAGGTGACAATTTTTGACATCAGTGTCGCAAACGCAGAGGCCACTGTCGGCGAACTCGCTGAAGGCGGACTTCGCGCCGATTGCGAAATAGTTGATATCGCCGATGAAGAAGCGGTCGCGGCGGCAATCGAGGCCGTAGTGGCCCGAAGTGCGAACGGGCGCCTTGATGTTGTTGTCAATTGCGCTGCGATTGTCGGCCCCACTTCCACTCCCATCACAAAAGTTAGCGTCGAGGAATTTGAACGGACTTCTCGCATCAACCTCCTGGGAACTTTTGTCATGACCAAGCAGGCGATCACGACGATGCAGCTCAATGACTATGGCCGCGTCCTCAATTTCGCCAGCATTGCCGGCAAGGAAGGCAATGCCGGTATGAGCCCCTACTCTTCGACAAAGGCGGGTGTGATTGGCCTTGTGAAATCAGCCGGCAAGGAATTCGCTGAAAGCGGAATCACGGTGAATGCGATCGCTCCGGCGGTCATACTGACGCCCATGGTCGAGGGCGTAGATCCGGCGCAGGTAAAATACATGACCGACAAGATCCCCATGAGACGCTGCGGGACTCTTGAAGAGGTCGCTGCGCTGAGTTGCTGGATAGTTTCGCCCGAAGCCTCTTTTTGCACCGGCTTCACCTTCGACCTGTCCGGAGGACGGGCCGTCTACTAGCCTACGGCAACGCCTTAATGAGAATGTTTGCGGCCCCGATTATCCACCGGCACCAAAAGAAGCGGGGCAGCCTCTCGGCCGCCCCGCCACGGGTATTGCTAGGGGCTAATTGAAGGAAATTTAACCGTAGGTCCGGGTGAACGTGTTGCAGGTTCCGTCTGAGTAATAGGTGCGATAGGTGACTACGGTGACATAGTAACTGTGGGCGCGGCCACAGTGGTCATATCGAACTCGACGATGACGGCACCGATTCACTTCGCAGGTGCGCACGACGTAGCGCGGGGTGCAGTGATTGCCGTGGTA
>PKCI01000068.1 GCA_002862135.1 Verrucomicrobiota bacterium
TGAAGGAATCGCAACAAAACGACTAAAACGATCTTGCGACTTGCAAGGCCCTGAACTTCCCACCAACTAGACTAGCTCAGCGAACCGCTACGAAGTTCAATCTCTACGCCCTCAGCCTCGCTATCCTCAGCCTGACGCCCTTCGTCAAAGGAGGAACTAGGTATGAGCCAGTCGAAAAGGAAGTAATCGAATCGACTCCGGAAGGCCCCGGCTTTGTCGCCACTGGAACGTGGGACAGCAGATACGTTCTCGAAGATCGCGACATGCTTATTGGAGACAGCCTCTACGGTTTTACCCTCGAGGGCGAATGGGCCGGTTTTTAGTAGGAGCCTGGCTCTCCCGTATCCCCGAAGCTAACTACGAGGAGCAAAACTATTTCGTCGAGTATGGCTTCGAACTCGGCCCGGTCGAAGCTTATATCAGCTACATGCATCTCCAGTTCATGTCCGACAATGATCAGGACAACGAGGTCGGAGTGGGTATCGCTGTCCCGGATGCCATCTTTGGCTGGACTCCCGCTTTGGATGCCTACTACTCCAAGGCGGCGGATGGCTATTTTGCCGAATTTTCCCTCGCACGTGAATTCTCCATTACCGATCAGTTTGTCATCGTTCCTGTCGCTATCTCTGGATACAACGACGGATATATCGCGGACGGCCACAACGGTGCCAACCACGTCCTTTTGCAACTCATTGCAGCTTATACGATCAGCGAAAACTTTACCATCGAGGGCTATACTGCCCAGACATTCGCGATAGACAGCAATCCCGCTCAACTTGCAGGTGATGGCAATCTCTACGATTTCTCGTTCGTTGGTGTCGGAGCCTTCATCGCATTCTGATCCAACTGAGACTCCTTTTTAGCCCTCAGTTTGTGATCAAGCCAGAATGGTAGAAAGGGAATTAACGCGCCGACAAAAACAATCACGCACCAACCAAACGAAAGCTTCTTCTTCAACAAGGCGAGGAGGAGAAAAAGGCACAGTGCGATCCAGAGAAACCCGTGGGCTGAGCCTACGATTCTAACCACCATCGGCATGTCCGCGGCATACTTCAGCGGCATCGCAATGCCGAGCAAAATGATGTAGGAAACTCCGTCGAGGAGCGAAGCGAGACGCAGCTGGTCGAGCAGGGAGCGTTTGAGGTCAAGTCTCATGAATTGCGGCGACTCTCTGCTCAAAACCCCCGTGGTGCAAGTGCCCCGAAAGCTGTAAGCATCCGAATTTGGATGGAGCTTCTGAGGTTTAATCCACCGTTCTCAAGCTTTGAAATAGTTTCAAAAGTCCTCCCATACTAAAACGGTAAAGAGCGCGACGCGATTGGGTCAGAGATCGGCGTTTACACGTTTCCACCGTTTCATGTATGTTCCTTGCGAAGCGCTTCTTTCATACCCGGATTCAATGAAATTCCCAGCGTCTCCGACCCGATCCACCTAACTTAACATGACTAATCGACGCTCATTCCTAAGAAACTCCGTCTTTTCCGGAGCAGCCCTTGCCACCTCCTCCCCACTCATTTCGCAAGCGGCCAAGGCGGAAGCTCCCGCCCCTTCAGAGACTCTGGTCAAAACGCTCTACGATTCATTGAACGCCGCTCAGCGCGAAGCGCTGGTCTTTCCATTCAACCACGGGCTTCGAACCAAGATCTCAAACAACTGGCACATCACGGAGCAGCGTATTGGCAACTTCCTCGACGATGATCAGAACGCGATGGTTCGCGAAATTTTTCTCAAAGCTCACAGCGAAGAATACGCCGCCCAGGTTATTGGCCAAGTCGAACACGACAGTGGCAAGCGCGGTTTCGGCGACAGTTCGGTTGCGATTTTTGGCGAACCTGGCACCGGTGAATTTCAGTTTGTTCTCACCGGGCGTCACTGCACTCGTCGTGTCGACGGAGACTCGGTCAAAGGCAAAGCCTTCGGAGGCCCGATCTTCTACGGGCACGCTGCCGAATCGTTTAACGAAGGACCGGAGCACAAGGGAAACGCTTACTGGTTCCAGGCCAAAAGCGCGAACCAGGTTTACCAGATGCTCGACGGCAAACAGCGGGCCGCGGCCCTGCTTTCAAAATCACCGGGCGACAACTCCGCAGCGATTCGCCTCAAGAAAAACGCCGAAAATGTTCCCGGACTCTCTGTCTCAGAAATGACGCCCGATCAGGTGGACGGGGTTAAGAAAGTCCTTGAAGATCTGCTCATGCCTTTTCGGGAAGAGGATCGGGTCGAGTCGATGAAACTCATCGAGAAAGCAGGGTTCGATGATCTCCATCTTTCATTTTACAACGATGCGGACATTGGTGGTGACGAGGTGTGGGACAACTGGAAACTCGAGGGACCGCATATGGTCTGGTACTTCCGGGGCGATCCACATGTCCATACCTGGGTCCATATCGCTGATCCGGATGCTCCCCGGGATCCCCGATAATTTCCCCGTCTGGGTATTTGCAAAACCGCGCCCTCATGGGAACATGCCGCGTTAGGTCAGTTGGCCTTAGCCGTCTAATATCCCGTTGCATGAGTGACTTCGAATACCACAAGCCTTTTCCCCTCGGACCCGACCGGACGGAATACCGTCATATCACCTCAGACGGGGTCGAAGTGACCGAGTTTGAGGGGCGAGAGGTCCTTAAGGTTTCCCCTGAATCTCTTACCCGCCTCGCCAATGAAGCGATGAAGGATCTCTCCTTCATGCTTCGCACGGATCACCTCAAACAGGTCGCTTCAATTCTCGACGACGAAGAAGCTACCGACAACGACCGCATGGTTGCCCTGACCCTGCTGCGCAATGCCGAGATTGCCGCCCGTGGCATTTTACCCATGTGCCAGGACACCGGTACGGCAATCGTCATGGGAAAGAAGGGGCAAAATGTCTGGACTGGTGGCGGGGATGAAGCCGCACTCGCTGCTGGGGTCTGGAAGACCTACGACGAGGAGAACCTGCGATACTCGCAGATGACGCCCCTCTCCATTTTTGACGAAAAGAACACACGCAATAACCTCCCCGCCCAGATCGATCTCTATGCGAGTGACGGAGAGGAGTATCATTTCCAGTTCATGGCGAAGGGCGGAGGCTCGGCCAACAAGACCTTTCTCTACCAGGAGACCAAGGCGTTGCTCGAAGAAAAACGCTTCGTCGACTGGGCGGTCGCCAAGATGGCCACACTCGGCACCTCCGCCTGCCCGCCCTACCACATGGCTTTCGTTGTAGGAGGAACCAGTGCTGAGGCCACTCTCAAAGCAGTTAAACTCGCCTCGACCCGCTACTACGACGAACTCCCAGAAACCGGCGGAGAATTTGGCCAGGCGTTTCGCGACCGCAAGATGGAAGAGAAGCTTCTCAAGAACGCTCGCGCCGTCGGCATTGGAGCCCAGTTCGGCGGCAAGTATTTCGCCCTCGACGTTCGCGTCATCCGTCTGCCCCGCCATGGTGCGAGCTGCCCGGTTGGGCTCGGCGTAAGCTGTTCGGCCGATCGGCAGGCAAAGGCCAAAATCAATCGCGAGGGGCTCTTCGTCGAGCAGCTCGAGACCAACCCCGGACAATACATTCCCGAGAAGTGGCGTGACCATCAGTTTCATGGTGTCCCCGTCGACTTGAACGAAGGTATGGAGGAAACGCTCAAGACACTCTCCAGGTATCCTGTCACAACCGCCCTTGAGCTAACTGGCACAATTATCGTTGCCCGCGACATCGCCCACGCCAAACTGCGTGAAATGCTTGAGGACGGAAAAGAGCTTCCCCAATACTTCAAAGACTACCCCGTCTACTACGCCGGCCCGGCCAAGAAGCCTGACGGCATGGCCAGCGGCTCATTCGGCCCGACTACAGCCGGCCGGATGGATCCCTACGTCAGTCTCTTCCAGTCCCACGGCGCGTCTATGGTCATGATCGCCAAGGGCAACCGCAGCCGACAGGTGACGGATTCATGCAAAGAACACGGTGGCTTCTATCTCGGCTCCATCGGTGGCCCCGCAGCCATCCTCGCCCAGAATCACATCAGAAAAGTTGAAGTGCTCGATTTTCCTGAACTCGGAATGGAAGCGGTCTGGAAGATCGATGTGGAAAACTTCCCCGCTTTCATTCTCGTTGACGACAAAGGGAATGATTTCTTTGAGACGATCCATCCCTGCCCCGTCAGCTGAACTCGTCGCAACGGCTCTTTGTCTCTATGCAAACTGAGATTCGCCTCGAGAAACCCGGACGCTTCGGCAGACATACCGCAAATGTTCCCAATCCGAACGAGGGGTCGGCGCGGATCAGGATCCGACGTATTGGTGTATGCGGCACTGACATTCACGCCTTTCACGGCCGGCAACCATTCTTCAAATACCCCCGGATTCTCGGACACGAACTGGCCGCCGAAATCGTTTCTCTGAACGGTTCATCTGACCTCAAGGTCGGCGACATCGTCGCGGTGGAACCCTACCTGAACGACCCAGCTTCCCCAGCTACTCAAAAAGGTAAACCCAACTGCTGCGAATCTCTGAAGGTCCTCGGAGTGCATGCCGACGGTGGGATGCGGCCAGAAATCAATTTGCCCATTGCCAAGCTCCACAAAGCGGGCTCGGCTACGGCGGATCAACTCGCGCTCGTTGAAATGCTCTGTATCGGCTGTCACGCCGTGAACCGATCACTCGCTTGCCAGGCCGATAACGCGCTTATCCTCGGGACCGGCCCCATCGGGCTCAGCACCCTGTCATTCCTTCAAACGCGCACCGAAAACGTCGCCGTGGCGGACCTCGATGAAACCCGTCTGCAGTTCTGTCGCGAAGCTCTCGGAGTCCAGCACACTCTCAAGGTGGAACCCGGCAAGAGTCTCGAAAATAATCTTCGCGATGCTTTTGGAGGAGACCTCCCCGACCTAATCCTCGATGCCACCGGTAATCGCAGCTCAATGCTCTCCACTTTCGATCTCGCGGGCCACGGTGGCCGCATTGTTTTCGTAGGCCTTTTCGAGGGCAAAGCCGAGTTCAACGACCCCAACTTCCACAAGCGGGAGTTGACGCTCATGGCCAGCCGCAATGCGATTCCGGCTGAATTCACCCAGGTGATTAACGCTATGGAGTCCGGTCTCATTAACACCGATCCGTGGATCACTCACCGACTCGACCTCGCCGATGTCCCCGGTCGTTTCGCATCCGTGATCAACGACCCCTCGCTCCGCAAAGCGGTCATTCATCTTGATGACTGAGGAGCGCGTCCGCCGTTCTAAACGCCGCGAAAACGCTGGGTGAATACCGTTGCGAAACTTTCGGCTTTCCTCTACAACGCGCTCCATGAAATTCCTCGCTGCTCTCTCGTTTCTTACCCTCTCCCTCTTTGTCACCCAGGCAATGGCCGAACTTCGCCTGCCATCGCCTTTTGGGCACCATATGGTCTTGCAACGTGACCAGGAGAATCCCGTATGGGGCTTGGCTGATCCAGGCGCCAATGTTTCTGTCACCTTCGGAGGCCACACTATCCAGACCAAAGCCAATGAAGAGGGTAAGTGGATGCTGAAACTGAAGCCGATGAAGGGCTCAAGCCATGCGCTCAACATGACTGTCAAGAGCGGCGACGAATCGCTCACCCTCTCCAACATCGTTGTCGGTGAAGTCTGGGTCTGCTCCGGCCAATCGAACATGCAGTGGGCCCTGAGCCAAGTCTACGATCCTGATCTCGAGATCATGTCCGCTAACTATCCTAACATTCGGATTATCTCAGTCCCCCAGGTCGGAACCCAGGAAAACCAGGATGACTTCGATGGTCAGTGGGATATCTGTACCCCTGACACCGTTGGACAGTTTTCCGCAGTGGGTTACCTCTTCGGGCGCCAACTCCACCAAACGCTGGGCGTCCCGATCGGTTTGATCGACAACGCCTGGGGTGGTTCCGCCGCAGAAGCATGGGTTGCCCGCGATGTTCTCGAAGCAGATGACCGTTTCGAAGCAATCATCGCTGAATGGGAGAAGACCGAAGCCACCTTCGATTTCGACAAAGTCATGGCGGCCTGGAAAGAGAAAGCGGCAGCAGCAAAAGAAGCAGGAAAACCGGTACCCCGCGCGCCCCGCAATGTCCTTGCTGGCCAACACCGTCCCGGTAACCTTTGGGCCGGTGTCCTCAATCCCATCATCGGATACGGCATCCGCGGCACTATCTGGTATCAGGGCGAGAGTAACGCCGGGCGTGCCTACCAGTATGACGATCTCTTCGCACTCATGATCACGGAGTGGCGCAACGCATGGGGCCAAGGCGACTTCCCGTTCTACTGGGTCCAGCTCGCCGACTTCCGCGATGAGGTCGCTGAACCCGGTGACAGTGACTGGGCGGAACTTCGTGAAGCCCAAAGCAACACCCTCGCACTGCCCAACACAGGTCAGGCCGTCATTTACGATGTTGGCGAAGGACGCGACATCCACCCACGCGACAAGCAGACCGTCGCCAAGCGCCTGGCGCGGATTGCTCTGGCTCGCGACTACGGCATCAACGTCCCCTATCTCAGTCCCTCCTACAAAGAAATGACCGTCGAAGGGAATAAGGCCATTCTCACTTTCAAAGACGTCGGTAGCACTCTCTACACCTTCGACGTTCGTGAGGCAGTCGGTTTTGCTGTCGCTGGCGAAGACAAGACCTGGCACCCTGCCAAAGGCATCCTCAAAGGCAAAGATCAGGTCATTGTCACCAGCGATGCAGTGGCCACCCCTGTTGCCGTGCGCTATGCCTGGGCTGATAATCCGGTCGCAAACCTCATGAGCCGCGAAGGGCTTCCTGTGATTCCCTTCCGCAGCGACGACTGGCCGCAGATCACCGATCCAGCGACTCAGCCCGCACCCTCTGCTGAGTAGATAGCCCGGTTTGATTTTTCCTCTGACAGCAGTCCGCGTGCTACCGCCTTTCTTCGTGTATGAATCCTTACGAACGCGACGAATCGCAGATCGAAGAACCGCCAACCAATTTCGCTGGGATGGCGAAGTATCTTGGCCCCGGCTTTATTCTATCCGCCTCTATCGTTGGGTCAGGAGAACTGATCGCAACGACAGCCCTCGGAGCCAAAGCAGGATTCGTGGCGATGTGGGTCATCCTGGTGAGCTGTCTCGTTAAAGTCTTCGTGCAGCTGGAGTTCGGCAAGCACGCCATTCATTCGGGGGAAACCACCTTTGAAGCACTGAACAAGCTCCCCGGACCGAGAATCGGGAAAGGCTCATGGTCGACCTGGCTGTGGCTCGCCATGATGGTGATCAAGCCCCTCCAGGTTGGCGGAATCATCGGCGGGGTCGGGCTCGTTCTCAACATTCTTTTCCCGGGCGTCGCCGTCTGGATCTGGGTCTGCCTAGCGGCTCCTATTGTTTCCCTGCTCATCTTTCGCGGCAAGTATCAAATCGTGGAGAAGTTCTCACTGGTGATGATTGGCTTCTTCGCCCTCTTCACCATCGCTTGTGTCATCGGTGTGCAATATACCGGCTTTGCCTTCACTAGAGCGGACATCGGAGAAGGTCTTTCATTCTGGAATGGAATTCCGATCGCCCTGATTGGAGTCGCTATCTCGGCGTTTGGAATCACCGGTGTAGGCGGAGATGAAGTCATGGCCTACAACTACTGGCTGCTGGAGAAGGGCTATGCGTCTAAAACCGGCCCATACCGGAACACCTTTGAATGGAACCGTCGTGCCCGGGGCTGGATCAGGGTCATGTATTGGGACGCGTTCCTTTCCATGCTGGTCTATACCTTCATGACTCTGGCATTCTACATTCTTGGCGCCGCTATTCTCCACTCCCAGGGACTCGAACCCGAGGGCATGGACACGGTTAAGACGCTCTCAAGGATGTACACCGATTCCCTGGGTGGTTGGGCTGAATTGGCCTTCCTCGTTGGCGCCTTCTTCGTCCTCTTCTCCACTCTATTCTCAGCCCTGGCCGCGTGGAGCCGACTGTTCTCCGACGCTTTCGGGGCGGTAGGCTGGATCGATTTTCAAGATCCCCAAGCCCGCAGACGTGCCATCGCGATGCTTTCCTTCTTTTTCCCCATCCTCTGGGCCATCCTCTTCTTCAAATTTGAAGATCCGGTCTGGATGGTTCTTGTTGGCGGTGCCATCACTTCCGGCATTCTTCTCATCGTCCTCGTCGGAGCGATTCATTTCCGTTATCGGAGACTTCCGGAATCTCTGGCACCCAACCGCGGTTATGACATCGGATTTTGGGTCAGCGTCATCGCCATTGTGATCCTCGCAGGTCTCTCTGTATGGACTTCTCTCCAGAAGTTTCTCAGCGTGTAATCGGTTCAAAACACACTCTCAAGTCGAGGGCGTAATCAACAACGTAAGCTTCCTTTCGATCAATTCCCTCACAATATTTTCTCACTGAATTTGAGAGTTAAAATCGACAACCAGCACCGGTCGACTGCGATACCGCAAAGTTAAACTCGGATCCTGGACCTGAGGGTTCATTCTTTGTTTGTTGTTTTAGGCGAGTGATGTTGGGGGTTTCAATTCAAAAGAAGCTTTCCGACAGATCGGGGAGGTTTTTTGTGGAGTAATTGAAGGGCGTCCGTAAGGTGCGTCCTAAAAACCAATCTTTTAAGCGCCGTGCCGGAACCTCTCACCATCGCAAACCGCACCTTTCAGTCCCGCCTCATGACCGGGACCGGAAAGTTTTCCTCCAACGAAGCCATGCGCGACGCCCTTGAGGCCTCGGGAACGCAGATCGTGACCGTCGCGCTTCGTCGCGCCGACCTGACCGGCGAAAAGGACCCCTACGCGAATATTCTCGATTACATCGATCCAGAGAAATACCTGCTCCTCCCCAACACATCCGGAGCAATGAATGCCGAGGAGGCCGTCCGCCTGGCCCGGCTTGCCGTTTCTGCCGGCCTTCCCAAATGGGTGAAACTGGAAATTCACCCGGATCCAACCTACCTCTTGCCTGATCCCATTGAAACCTTACGAGCAGCCGAAGCGCTTGTGAAGGAGGGGTTCACCGTCCTTCCCTACATCAACGCGGACCCGGTACTGGCCAAGCGCCTGCAGGACGTTGGTACGGCCACCGTCATGCCTCTCGGGGCTCCAATCGGCTCCAATCAGGGAATTGATACCCGCCGCCAGGTCGAGATCATTATCAATCAGTCCACCGTGCCCGTTGTCGTTGATGCCGGCATTGGCCGCCCCAGCCACGCAGCTGAAGCTCTGGAAATGGGTGCCGACGCCGTCCTGGTCAATACCGCTATCGCGATTGCCAAAGACCCTGTCGCTATCGCCAAGGCTTTCAAAATGGCAGTCGAGGCCGGACGCATTGCCTATGAAGCCGGAGGCATTCACGAAATTTCGACCGAGGCCAACGCGACGAGCCCGCTTACCGGCTTTCTTTTCAATGGCGAGAACGCCTGATCGAGGATCATGACGACTCCGGAGGACCACGGCCCCACCATGGTCGATGTGATACTCCCGCTGGAGCGGTCTGAGGACGAAAGCTTCCAAAAAAAGGCAGTCGCCCGTAAGCTGAAGATTCCCCCAGCTCGCATCAAGGAGTTGCGGCTTCGGAAGCATTCGATTGATGCCCGGCGCAAAGACATCAAGATCCAGCTGCGCTTTGAAGTGGGGGTTGACGCTGAACTGCTTCCCGAAGCTCCGGTGGAGATCCATCTTCCCAGCGTTCCATCCTCAGCCAAGACGGTCGTGATCGCTGGCAGCGGTCCGGCCGGCCTCTTCGCTGCGCTGACAGCAATCAAAAAAGGATGGCGTCCTATCGTTTTAGAACGAGGCAAAGATGCGTCTGCCCGCCGCTACGATCTGGCGCCGATCTTGCGACACGGAACAGTGATTGAGAATTCCAACTATTGCTTCGGCGAGGGAGGCGCCGGCACTTTCTCCGACGGCAAGCTCTACACAAGGGCCACAAAACGTGGCCCGGTTAGGACAGTTTACGAGTCGCTGGTGGCTCACGGTGCTCCACCGCGCATCCTCATTGACTCACATCCTCACATTGGATCCAACCTGTTACCCAACCTAGTCAAGGCTATCCGGGAGACGATCAATGGAGCCGGAGGTGAGGTGCGTTTCGGAGCTAAAGTCACCGACCTCATCCATGCGAACGGAACCATCAAAGGGGTCGTGATCAATGAGAATGAAGAACTCTCCGCGGATGCCGTTATTCTCGCCACGGGCCACTCCGCCAGGGATATTTATCGGCTCTTCCATCGGCACCGGATTCTCCTCGAACAAAAGCCTTTCGCCGTCGGAGTTCGCATTGAGCATCCGCAACCGCTAATCGACAGCCTCCAGTATCACTATGAACGCGGGCGCGAGCGCCCCCTTCTGCTCCCTGCAGCCAGCTACAACTTGGCGACGAAGGTTCGCGGGCGCGGCGTCCACTCTTTTTGCATGTGCCCCGGCGGCTTCATCGTCCCTGCCGCGACGGAAAATGACGAAGTCGTCGTCAACGGCATGAGCCTTTCAAAGCGCGACTCCCCTTTTGCCAACAGCGGCATGGTCGTGACGGTAGAACCGGAAGACGTTGAGCACTTCGTCGGCGAAAATGGTGTCCTCGCCGGTATCGCTTTTCAAAAGCACCTCGAACAGGCTGCTAAAGAAGCCGGCGGTGGAGGTCAGGTCGCGCCCGCTCAGCGAGTCGTCGACTTCCTCAAGCAACGCGGCTCCGGTCAGTTACCCGAGTCGAGCTACAAACCCGGCCTTAATAGTGCCCGGCTCGATGAGATCATGCCGGCGTTCATCGTTGACCGGATGAAAGAAGGTCTCTCTCTCTTTGGCAAGCGGATGAAGGGGTATGTCACTGAAGAAGCCAATCTCATCGGGTTCGAAACGCGCACGAGTTCACCGGTTCGAATCCCCCGTGACCCTGACACGCTCCAGCATCCGGAGCTCGCAAGACTCTTCCCTTGCGGTGAAGGTGCCGGCTTCGCAGGCGGAATTGTCAGCGCGGCTCTAGACGGAATGCGGTGTGCCGAGGCCCTTTAATTACCTCGAAGCTTTCGCCAAAAGTGGCAAAACCGCCCCGCGCAATTCGCAGACAGTCGCCTCGTAGCGCGGTTTCCTGAGATTGGGAAAATATTTCATATTTTTCCTGGCCCGGAACGGTATCGTTGCCCGAGCCCGATCTTCTGTTGGCTGGCTCTTCTCAAAGAGTGGAGAAACCACGGCATCACCCTTTCCCCGTCTCAAATCCGGGTTGCCAAAAGCGTCACTCCGGACAAAAATTCAATGATCTATGGGAAGAGCATTCGAATATCGTCGCGCCGCAAAGGAAAAACGCTGGGACAAGATGTCCAAGGTGTTTCCGAAACTTGCCAAAGCCATCACCATGGCGGCCAAGGACGGTGGCGGGGACCCCGAAAACAACCCCAAGCTTCGTCTTGCGATCCAGAACGCAAAGTCGGAGAACATGCCCAAGGACAACATCGCCTCTGCGATTAAGCGCGCCGAGGGTAAAGATGCCGCTGACATCAAGGAGGTCAACTATGAGGGCAAGGGCCCTCACGGCGTTATGATCTTTGTGGAGTGCGCCACCGATAATACGAACCGCTCTGTGGCCAACATTAAGACTTATTTCAACAAAACTGGAGGCCAGTTACTGAACAGCGGAGCTCTTGAATTCATGTTTGATCGCAAGGCCGTGGTAGAGTTCCAAGTCACCGAGGGGCTGGACATGGAAGATGTAGAACTCACCTTGATGGACGCCGGCCTTGAAGAACTTGAGGTCAATGAAGGAACGGCCTACGCCTACGCCGATTTTTCTGATTTCGGAAAACTTTCTTCATCGGTTGAGGAATTGGGGATCGAAATCAAGAAAGCGAGCCCGCAACGCATTCCCAACAACCCCCAGAATTACACCGAAGAACAAATGGGTGAAATCGAAGAACTCCTCGATAAACTCGAAGACGACGAAGACGTCCAGGCTGTTTTCACAAACGTGAACTAAGCTTGAACGGCGGCACGAGGCAATCTTCCCCCCTCTTGAGACGACAGGCTGGAACTGGATATTCCTCCTGCCGTTGATTCCCTGATAGCTCTACAACAAGTCTGACGGTGTAAGCGAAATCGGGGAACACCCCAACTTCTCTCAGGCGAATTTCTTGGTACATGAAGCTCTCTTAAAAAACCCTGCCTAGCCTGCGTAGGGCCGCGCAGATCCCAATCTCTGCTTCTTGTTTCTCTGTCTCACGCTGGCGACATCTCTTTCCAAGCGGGAAAGATAATCACACTCCACGCCCCCGTTGGACGCCCGTTTTGGTTGGAAAAACCCGTAAATGAGAGCAAAAAATCACTTTTTTATGGTTTTTATGATTTTTATATTGCTTTTTTTCTTTCTGTGGTCCTAAAATTATGTTGCCATCTTTACGGCGAAGCTGATGGCGCGTGAAAAAAGTTTTTGAACGACCCCTAAGAAAAAAGCAAATAACTCCTCATAAAGTCATATCTTAAATCGTATCATAACTAGGCCTTTTGTTCCACACGCTACTATTTCCCCCAAAACCACCAAGATTGATCTAAACCCAACTAAAGCAGAGAACCATGAAGTGCACCCACTCACTAACCGCCACAGCACTGGCCATTTTGGTTTCGTCAGGCTCGCTCAGATCCCAGGAACAATCCCCCCAAATTCCTGTCGGGTCTCTTAGCGCCTACCCAACCATCGTTCAAACAGGCACCCATCCAACCCTGACTTGGAGTGTTACAGTTCCCGAAGCAGTCGAAGACATCGTTGACATTGAAGGCCCCGGAACACTGGTGCCGAAACGTGATGTCATCATGGATGTGCGAATTTTGGGTGCCGGTGTAACCGCCAGCACTTACTACAGGCCCGGCTTCATATTTGTTCCCACCGAGTGTCAAATCAATGTGAACGGGTCTGGTTACAACCCAATCTTTTATGGGACCAATAATGATGTGAATCCCAATGAAATCGTCTACACCAAGAAAGTTGAGGAGGGTGAAGAAGTCAATTTTGGATCACGTTATTACTACAATTACTCCTGGGGCCCTTGGTTCAGCACGACAAACAGTAACGGTAATGTGGTTGCGCTGAGAAATGGGGATACGCCTCCGACGACGACCCCAATGCATTACGCTCCGACCATCGAAACATTTATCCGTCCTTATCTCGGCGAAGACGGTAAAATCAAGATCGGCCCACGTGATGTTCTCTACCTCATGGAACTAACCCACACTAATCCCAATCATTCAGGCTTCGATCTCCAGGATATGGCGTTGTTGGTGACGTTCTACGACCAGGTGGCTGAAGAAAGCACGGACGCTTCGGGATCCTCTGAGTCAGGGGGCGACGGTTCTTCACAATCAGAGGCGTCATCCGGCGATGATGGTGACAGCAGCGCCGAGAAACGACGGAAGAAAAGAAAGCGCGGCCGTCGCAGAAGATAAGGGTCGAAACCGTCGAGTCATCTTGACCCTAAAGTTATGAAATCTCTGTGTTTCTCCCTCACATTGGTGTCGATGATTGCCGTTTTGACGGCAGACGCTGCACCTCGCTATGATGGAGAAATGCGGGATGCTGCTAGTCATGATGAACTGAGTAGCCAGCTTCGAATGGCTCGGCAGTCCGACCCCATCAAAAATTCCGGCCCGGCCATCGGTGAAGTTGAGAAAGATCCTGCATCCGCACAACATAAGAGAAGCCTTCTGGACTCCTCATCCATCCTGTGTTTCCGCGGGCAGCTTACCCTTGTCCCCAAGCGGGCCGTCTTGCACGTTCCCGAGCACCTTGAAAGCCGTTTTGGTGTCAACGGCAAGGTTGAGGTAAAGAGTTGGCAGGACTTTTATACAGCCAATCGCGGCTGGATTCGCCCGCTCGAGGTGACTCGAGAAGAGGCTTTTGGATTCAAACCGCTAAGCGAAGCAAAGCTTGAGTCCATCAAAGAGAGCACCACGGTTGTTGTTGCCACCTTTAAGGGAGGCCCTATCGCAGTTCGACCCTACGTCGATCCTGCTGAAGCAGCCGGATCACCCGACAACAGTAAAACCCCAACACCACCACTCAAATGAATCTCAATGTCCGCTTTTACCTAGCCATCATCGCCATCTTCGGGCTCGTCATCCCAACACAAGCGGACGATTACACGTTTTTCGTCCATCAGATCCAAATGGATGGCGATGGCGATGCAACCAACGATCTTGATTGGGACGTTTCAGTTCCGCAAGAGGGCTCCCAGCAATCCCCTCTCGCCATTAATCCCTACGGAGCCCGCTTCGAACTCTGGGCCATCAAGTCGGATCCGTTAGCCGATTACCTTATAGACACGACTTACGTAAACTCCTACATCCCAGTAGCTGAAGTGACCATTACCTCAGAAGACCCCTACACCGTGATTCCAAGAACGAGAGCAGACCGCCCTTTTTCCGTGAGTATCTCGACCTCCGGGATGAGCGATGATCCCAATGCCAACGAAGCCGCCAGCTCTGTAAAGTTGATTCGTCACGTTCAGTCATATGGACCCGGCGGCACAGGTAGCAATATTGACCGCAGTCTAGCAACCCTGTTGACGCAGGGCTCCCTTCAAGACAACGGCACTCATGAGTTTGAGTATGGTTTGTCATCTGTCCCAGGAGGTGACCGAACCAAGATTCGCGGCGAAGAACGTTTTTCGGTCTTCTCACTGGCCGACTACCAGGCACCTGAGTCACAACTTGATTCAGCAACTATCCAAGTATGGCCCATAGCGGAGAGCACCATCTCTGGGATTACAAATAACACAACCATCAAAGGCATTGCTCCCGAAGTTTCCGTTGCCTTGGTTGATCTCTACCCGGATTCGTGGACTTATGCGCAGGTTTATCCTGGTGAACCAGTTCTCGGGACCGAAGGAGATATCGTTCCCGGGTCCTCAATTTTAATTGATGGAACAATCCCCAGAGACGAAACCGTTGTTTTGGCAGATTGGGATAGCGTCATCAAAGAGGACGGAACTTACACTCTTGAGATCATCACGGTCACCCCTTTTGGAGCAGACCGACTCTCCTATCGAACTTTTGAAGTCGCGCGGACGATCCACCTTAACGGAGCGGTCACCAGCGTAGAATA
>PKCI01000016.1 GCA_002862135.1 Verrucomicrobiota bacterium
GTCCATCGCAGCCATCCACTTTTCTGCGAGTGTCGGCCATTTTCGAATCTCTTCCGAGGTGTTCTGATAACCAAATCCGTGTCCGCCCTTCGCGAAGATGTGCAGCTCGCAGGGGCGGTCGTTGCGGCGCATCTCGATGTAGAAACGGGCGCTGCCCTCGACCCACTTCTTATCACCGTGAGCACAGACAACGAAAGCAGGCGGGGTGTTTTCGTCGACAGTGATCTCAGGCGAAAGCTTATCGGGATCATTGTCATCGATCTGGTAGGCGGGATAGACCAGAATACCGAAATCAGGAACGATATTTTCATGGTCGAGTTCCGGATCAGTTTTGTAGGTTTGCTCACCGTCCCATGTGATGGCCATCGAGGAAAGGTGCCCGCCGGCGGAAAACCCGAGAATGCCCACTTCATCGGGATCGATTTTCCACTCTTCAGCCTGGTTTCGGATCATTCCGATCGCACGGTGCAAATCCTGGAGTGGCGCGTGGTGCTTTTCGAGTTTATCGCGGCGTGGGACCCGATATTTCAGAAGCCCGGCGGATACGCCGATGGAATTTAGCCACTCGCAGATCTCTTTCCCTTCGTGAGAGTAAGCGAGAATGTTGTAGCCGCCCCCGGGGCAGACAATGAGGGAAGTCCCGTTCGGTTCCGAAGCAGGATACCAGGTCAGAGTAGGCTCGCTGACGTTGGAAACGATCTCGATCTGGAAGTTTCCTCTGAGCTCAAGATTCTCTTTTGGAAGCTTGAGGTTAGCTTCTCCGGGAACACCTTCGGGCCATAGCGTGATCGGTTCAAGTGGTGCGGCTGTCAGAAATACCGGAAGGAAAAGCAGGCTGATAACAATCGCTTTCATGGAAAATGGATTAATGGAACGAATCGAATTCGGCGAGCGCGTAATTGAGTGATTCAATTTGATCATCAGAGTGTGCAGCAGATAGGGTGACTCGGAGCCGTGCCGTTCCCCGAGGGACAGTAGGGTAACGAATTGCTGGTACGAGGAGGCCCTTGTTTTTGAGTTTCTCGGCAGCCTCGAGCGCCGGCTCGTTCTCACCAATAATCACCGGAACGATGGCACTTTCCGCCTTGGTTCTGAAGTTGTGAATGTTAGTCCAAAGTTTTGAACGGAGCTGATCACCTTCGTCACCGGTGATGAGATCGAGACAGTCTGAGATGGTCGCGGCGAGTGATGGAGAAGGTGCCGTCGAATAGATGAAACTTCGCGCTTTGTTGGTTAGTAAATCAATCAAGCTGCGAGATGAACAAAGGTAGCCCCCTGAGAGCCCGGTGCCTTTGCTGAATGTCCCCATCTGCAAATCCACCTGGGTTTCGATTCCCAGCTCGGCGGCAAGTCCGCGTCCTTTAGGGCCGATGATGCCGAAGGCGTGCGCTTCATCGAGCATGAAAAGGGCGGGGGACGCGGTAACGATGTCACAGATTTCCTGTAAGGGTGCCCGGTCGCCGTCCATGCTGAAGATGGATTCTGTAATGACGAGGATGCGTCCGTTTGCCTGAACTTTTTCCGTGGCCCATGCGAGGTGCTTCTTCAGCTTCGGAAGGTCATTGTGAGGATAAACCCGTATCGTTGCCCCGCTCAGCCGTGCGCCGTCGATTAGAGAGGCGTGACAGAGTTTGTCGAGGATGATAATGTCATCCTTTCCGCAGAGGGCGGGGATCACCCCCGTTGCCGTGGCAAACCCGGAACTGAAAGTGAGAGCGGCTTCGGCGTTTTTGAGTGCAGCGAGCTTCTCCTCGAGTTCGTGATGGGGGGACTGGGAACCGCAGACAAGACGGGATGATCCTGAACCCGTGCCGTAGCGCTCGATGTTGACAGTATAGGATGCCTTGTTGGCCGGGTGATTGGCCAGCCCGAGGTAGTCGTTGGAGGAGAAATTGAGAAATTCTCCTGAACCAGCAAGCCTGATGTTAACGCCTTGGGGGGAGTCGATGCGACGGAGATGGCGCCGGAGACCTGCCTGATCCAGATCGTTAAGTTCACTGTCAGGAGTGCGCATTGGCTAGTCGTCCGAATTCAGAAATGCCGTCGCATTGAGCAGATCAACCGCCTGCTGGAGTGCCCGGTCCTGGAGTGGTGGCTTGTCCCAGGGAGTGGGCTTATTGTTGCTACGAAGCAGGAAATAATCGATCTCAGGATCAGTTCCGGCAACGAGCGCGGCCTCGTTGAGGCGGGGCCGTTGTTTCTGGACGAGAAATTCTTTGAGCTCCCTGTCTCCCTGCGTCTGGCGGAAGATTGAGTGAATTGAGCTGTAGGGAGTGGGAGTGATGATATCGGGTGTGATGCCTGTGCGAAATATGGAAGAATCATCTTCGAGCACAACCTCGGCTATGGCATAGCGTAGCACCCGATCCTCGTCGATGGGGACATCGCGATATTCGACGGTCAGGCCGGGTGTCTTTTCCCCGATGATAAGGCATGCGGTCTCTCGCTTGAGGACGGTGGCGATGATTTCACCAACGTTTCCGGTTTGAGCGTTGACGAGGAGAATCAGGTTCTTGTTCCAACTGTTGGCGACGGGTTGGGACACGAAGAGTGTGGGGCGATCATTGCCCGGGCGCCTGATCTTGAAGAGAAGCTCGTTCGGGGGGCGGAATCGGCTTAGGATTTCAGAGGCGATGACGAACTCGGCCTGCGCCTGGGGAGAACGCAGGTCAACGATGAGATTGAACAGCTCCGGTGTTTCCGAGAATTCTTCCAGCGCTTTATCAAGTTCAGTGACACCCTCACGGTTGAACTTGCCGAAACGCACGTAGGCCGTGTCATCGGCGACAGTGGCACGGTGAAAAGAAAAAGGGGAATCCCGTTCGCTGAGTTCCTTCTCGGTGAGCAACATCGCACCGAAGTCGAGTCGCTTCAGCATGCCTTGGAGAGCCGCCCGGTTGACTTCGAGTTCGTCGAGGTTTTCGTGATTGATATAGTCACTGGTGAGAAGCCGGAAGGCTTCCTGAAGGCTCGATTGGTTGAGCGTGTCGATCAGGCCGCGAAGTCGCTGTGGATCGTCGGCGTCCGGGACGGCTTTGGGCGGTTCTGTTTCCGCAGGAATTTCCTCTTTCGCGAGAAGGGCGCAGGGCAGGATAGCCAGCAGGAAAAGCAGTCGCAGAATCATCGTCGGTATTAATCTACGGATTTCGGGAAATGGTTCAATGATTCGCTTCCCCCTGATTGAGGCCATGAAAAGTGTGCGTCGAGGCATTCAGCCAGATAGGAAACGCCACCGCCGATAGCTTCAAGCAGCGGCTGGCCGAATGCGAGACGCGCGGTGATGGCAGCGGAAAGGGTGCAGCCGGTTCCATGCACATCGGGAACCTCAAGTCGTGGATGAGAGATTTCAAAGACATTGCCGTCAATGCAGGCGTAATCGACCACAGTGGATAACTTTTCGGCATGGCCCCCTTTAACGAGAAAGCCGGCGCCATAGGTTTCGAAGAGCTGTGCGGCCGCTTCGGCGGGGGTGAACGTTTCGGGATCGACTCCGAGTAGATCCGCCGTCTCCGGGAGGTTGGGCGTCACCAGCGTGGCGAGTGGGATGAGTTCTGATTTGAGCAGTTCGCGTCCCGCAGCGTCGAGGAGATTTGGCCCGGCGGTGGCTCGCATCACCGGATCGATGACAAAAGGCGTGTCGGAGCACTCCCTGACAAAATCCGCCACGATACGGATGTTATCCGCGGTTGCAAGCATACCGGTTTTGATAGAACGAATGGTAAATGCGGAGCTTACCCGGTTGAGTTGAGCACCCAAAAGGCTTGAGTCGACTGGTTGGACCCGGGAGACACTGCCCGGCACTTCGGCAACAATCCCGGTTACAGCGTTCACTCCGTAGACCTGGTGTGCGGCGAATGTCTTGAGATCGGCCTGCACTCCGGCCCCGGCCGAGGAGTCTGATCCGGCGATGGTGAGTGCCACGGGTGGTGATGCGGGGGAGGTAATAGCAGGCAGCAATTTATATTATGAGGTTTGCGAAGCTTGCCAGAAAGCAGCGATGAGTGCAAATAGGACTGTTGCCTTTCCATGAGTTCGACACCTCCTGAACCACCTTACCCTCAATCGGTTTTTGCCAACAAGCTGACCGACCATTCCGGAATCACTGAGCTGATGGACGATCTCGGCGAGGCTCTCACTATCGGTAAAGATAGCCTCCGCATGATGGGGGGTGGCAATCCCGGCCACATTCCCCACATGCAGCGTCTTTGGCGCAAGCAGATGCAGGCGCTACTGGATGGAGAGGGTAATGAGTTTGACCGCGTCCTCGCGGACTACGACCAACCGGCCGGAAGCCCGGCTTTCCGGGATGCGGTGGCCAGCTTTCTTAACAAAGAATACAACTGGGAGTTGAGCCGGGATAACATTGCGATCACCAACGGTGGGCAGACAGCGTTCTTTTTTTTGTTGAATCGCTTTGCCGGCGAGATGGCCGGTGGCGGTGAGAAGCGCATCCTTTTGCCGATTGTTCCCGAGTATATCGGCTACGGGGACCAGGGAATCTCCGGCTCCGGTCTTTTCGACAGCCGCAAACCGCTTATCGAAATGATCGGTGAACGGCGATTCAAATACCGCATCGATTTCGACAATCTCGATCTTAATGACAGTCACGGTGCGATCGCCGTGTCCCGTCCAACCAACCCCAGCAGCAATCTCCTAACCGATGGAGAAATCTCGAAGCTGCGCGAGCTTGCCGGCGAGCAGGGGATTCCTCTCATCATCGACAATGCCTACGGGTTGCCGTTTCCCGGAGTAGTGTTTCACGATGCCACTCCGGTGTGGGATGAAAACATCATTCTGACATTGAGCTTGAGTAAGCTTGGCCTTCCGGGAACCCGAACCGGAATCGTGGTTGCACGACCGGAGATCGTTCGCGAGATCCGCTCGATGACGGCGATCATCGGGCTGGCGAACAACAACATCGGCCAGGCACTGACTCGACCAATGCTCGAATCAGGCGAGATCAAACACCTGGCTGACGAAGTGGTGCGCCCGTACTACCGGAACCGCTCCGAACACGCCCTCCAGCTCGCGAGAGAATATCTTCCGGGTGATGTGCCGTGGCGGGTTCATGACATCGAGGGTGCCTTCTTCCTCTGGTTCTGGTTTGAGAACCTTCCTATCAGCTGTCGTGAACTCTATCGCAGGCTCAAGGATTCGGGAGTCGTGGTCGTGTCAGGAGAATACTTCTTCTTTGGCCTTGATACCGATGGTTGGGATCATGCGCGGCAGTGTATTCGCGTGAGCTACACCCAGCCTGAGCCCATCGTGAAAGACGGGTTCCAGATCCTTGGTGAAGTGATCCGGAGCGCATACGGGGTGGACTAGGTTCGTCGCCTTCAGCCCTGGACGAGGACTGAGGTAGGGTTGCCGTTGGAGTCCTCAATGATTGACATCTTCAGCTTCCAGTGGACAGAAATACTCTTTAAAAGTTCACGGCGAGTGACTCCTGATGAGGAGAAGTTGAAAGGCACTGCGTTTGCCGGCAGCTTTTCGGTTTGGTAGAAAATGCTGTTGAGAGGATCCTGGTCGAAAATGAGTTCTGGAGTCATGTGCTTGTAGTGCACTTCGAATTCTTCATCGAGCCACTTGTTGAGCGGCTCAAAGTCAGTGATCAAAAAGCCGGAGGTGTCGATATTACCATTTCCGGTGGCTGAGCCACTTCCGACGTTATCGTTGCCATGGCCTCCGGGGGTGCATGCAGAGATCCCGAAACAGAGGCATGCGAGCGTAACGAAAAGCCAACCTTTGCCGAGTTTCATGGTGTGAATAATAGGCGGGATTGCTGGAAATGTCTTTGAAAAACTTCACGTTATGGGGTCACAATTCCGACTGAGCTTGCATTCAGCTTAGAGTTTTATGAAAACCGCGATTTATCCGGGAAGTTTCGATCCCATTCACAACGGTCACCTCGATGTCATCGAGCGTGCCTCGAAACTTTGGGATCGAGTGATCGTAGCCGTGGCTGTGAATCATGAAAAGCAGGGCCTCTTCACGATGGATGAACGGGTTGGCCTGATTAAGAAAGCATCGAGGCATCTGCCAGATGTCGAGGTGACCTCCTTCGAAGGGCTCCTCGTTGACTACGTGTTGGAAGTCAGAGCGAACGCTGTGCTTCGTGGGCTACGGGCGGTATCCGATTTCGAATACGAGTTCCAGATGGCCTTGATGAACCGCAGTCTCGATGAATCGCTCGAAACTGTGTTCCTCATGCCGAGCCAAGAGAATATCTATCTTAGCTCCCGGATTGTGAAGGAAGTCGCGACCTTTGGCGGGGATATCACGAAGTTTGTCCCGGCCGTGGTCAACGATGCGGTCGCTGAAAAGCTAAACCATTAGTTGTCCTTCTTAGCAGCTGCCTACTTCTTGGCGACTTTTTTGGTGGCCGCTTTCTTGGCGGCGGTCTTCTTCTTGGCGGGCTCGCGCGGCGGGAATTCCCAGCCGAGCATGCGGCGACCCTTTTTGTTGCAGGTCAAAGCGGCCTTGAAAGGACGACCTTTCTTACTGATCCACTGTTCGATGACGTCGGTCTTGCCTTCAGTGAAATACTTGAGGGCCTGGTCGCGCGGAATCTCGTATTTGCACATCTCCTTGGAAAGGCGGGCTTTGCAGCCGTCGCCGGAAATTCGGCGGTCACAGATGTAACTGTGAGGCGTCGCATAGATGTCGCCTTTTTCGCAGAGCGGGCAGGCGCAGAGCTTGTTTTCTTCCTTGATCGACTCGGCTTCTTCCTCCTCTTCCGGGGTCTTCTCGAAGACGAAGCCGGCCTTGAGTCCGGCCTTCTTGTCTTCCTGAAGTTCGATCGCCGCGTCGAAAGGTTGCTTGAAACGGTTCACAAAACCGGTCAGGGGGCCAACCAGCTTGGTGGTGAGAAGTGTCTTGGCTTCCTCTTCGGTGAGGGGGCGGCTGGCCACCACCTTAGGCAGGGTGAACTTGCAGTCCGGCTGCTTGCACTTGTAACGACCATCGTCTTGTCCCATAGTCAGAGCTCCGCAGACGGGGCAAGGAGCGAGGAAGTCGGGCCACTCGCGTTCGAGTGCGGTCTTGGCATAGTCCTTGGCGGTATCGACGACGTTGCCGGTGAGTTGCTTGATGTCCCGCATGAACGTGGGACGATCGAGCTTGCCCTGTTCCATTTGTCGAAGCTTGTATTCCCACTGGCCGGTCATCTCAGGCGAGGTAAGCAGGCCGATCTCCATGTTGTGGAGTTGATCAATGAGGCGGGTCCCGCGGGTCGTTACGTAGATGTCGCGACCGTCCCGAGTGATGTATTTGTCATTGATAAGGCCTTCGATCGTGGCGGCACGGGTGGCCGGAGTGCCGAGGCCGCGCTCTGACATGGCGTCGCGGAGTTCTTCGTCGTCGACGCGCTTGCCGGCAGTTTCCATAGCGGAGAGCAAGGTGCTCTCGTTGTATCGGGCCGGGGGACGAGTGGCTTTCTTCTCGAGCTTGACCGGATCAGCCTTTGCCGTTTCGCCGGGCTGGACCGCAACGATTTGCTTGTCGGCGCTGGCCTTCTTGCCGCTTTCCTCTTCGTGGGCAGGTTTGTCAGGGGCTCCGACTTTCTTGCCGTAGACACCAAGCCATCCTGCTTTGACGAGAATCTTACCGTCGCTTTTGAAGGCGTCTTCACCGATGCGCGAAATGCGTGTTGTGTTTTCGAATTCGGCGGAGGGATAGAAAGCCGCGATGAAACGACGGCTTACCATATCATAAAGTTTCTGCTCAGCCTCATCGAGGCCGGACGGGATCTGGCCGGTAGGGATGATGGCAAAGTGGTCGCTGACCTTGGCGCCGTTGAAAATGCGCTTGTTGCCGCCGCTGACAAGGTTTTTCTCGAGAGCATAGGCGGCGTGGCCGGGCATGTCGCCGACCGTGTAACCGGATGCGCTTGAGATCTTGGTCAGGGTCTCAAGGGTGGTGTTCACGTAATCGTCTGGCAGGTAGCGCGAGTCGGTTCGCGGGTAGGTGAGGGCCTTGTGGCGTTCGTAAAGGGACTGAGCCAGCTGAAGGGTGCGACGGGCCGAGAATCCGAAGCGTCCGTTGGCTTCACGCTGGAGACTGGTCAGGTCGTAAAGTTGCGGCGCGCTCTGTTTGGAGGGCTTCTTCTTTTCTTCGATGGTGGCGTCCTTACCCTGACAACGTTCCACGATGGCTTCGGCCTGGGCGCGGTCCCAGAGACGCTCAGCGCGAGCGTGAGGCTTGTCCTCGGACTTCTTGAAGGTTTCATCGAACCAGCGACCGAGGTAGGTGCCGGCAGAGACGCTAAAGCTACCGTGGATTTCAAAGTAGTCTTCGCTGACAAAGTCAGCGATCTCGCGTTCCCGCTCAGCAAGCAGGGCGAGGGTCGGAGTCTGGACTCGGCCGACCGGAGTCTTGTTAAAACCGCCGAACTTCGAGTTGAAGGCGGTCATGGCGCGGGTCGAGTTGATTCCCACGAGCCAGTCGGACTCGGATCGGCAGTAGGCCGCGTCGGAGAGAGGCTGCATTTCCTCGTCGGTGCGAAGTTCGGCAAAAGCTTCGCGGATAGCGCCGTCGGTCATGGACTGCATCCAGAGTCGCTTGAACAGCTTCTCGATGCCGCAGAACTGCACGATGTAGCGAAAAATCAATTCACCCTCGCGGCCGGCATCGCAGGCATTGATGATTTCGGTGACTTCCTTACGCTTCATGAGGCGCTTGAGTAGGTTGAGGCGGGTCTTGGCGCCTTTCTGCTCGCTTGGCTCGAGAACGAACTCGGCGGGCAGGACAGGGAGGGCATCGAACTTCCAGGGAAGCGATTTGCCCTCGGCCGTCATGGGCTTGGCCGTCTGAACAAGGTGACCGACCGCAGAGGAAATGATGTAATGATCGTTCTCAAAAAAGTCTTCTTTCTTGTCGAATCTGCCGATGCCAGGGTCCTTTCCGAGAACGCGAGCAAGATCGTTCGCAACACTGGGTTTCTCGGCGATAATGAGTGATTTCGACATGGTGCTTGAAGAGTAAGGAAGGGATTCCCCGGAAACGGAGTGCCTCGTTTTCCGCCATCCGTCAAATCAGTTTCGTGAAGTATTTGCCTGGCAACTGCTTTACGAGCGACTTCATTTCGAGCTGCAACAGGCTTGCACTGACGGCTCCGGCGGGCACAGAAATGGCTTCGGAAATGGTGTCGATGGTCTGCTCCCCTTTTTCAAGTACTTCAAGAATTCTTGCCTGCTGATCGTCGAGAGACTCGAGAGTTGGAGAGGTTTTTTCGGACGGATGTTCAGGGGCGGCGAACTCGAGATTCAGGGAATTGAGCCCGGTACTGAGATCGTCGATGACATCCTGGGCGGAGGTGACGAGAGTGGCACCCTGGCGGATGAGGCGGTTGCAGCCTTCGGAGTTGGGTCGGTCAATCGGGCCGGGGACGGCGAAGACCGTGCGACCCTGCTCAAGTGCCTGGTTAGCGGTGATGAGCGAGCCACTGCGCCCGGGGGCTTCGATCACGAGCAGGCCCTCGGACATGCCGGAGACGATACGGTTGCGCAAGGGGAAGGACTGCTTGTCGGGAACGTAGAGGACCGGAAACTCGGAAATGACGGCTCCGTTTTCCGCAACGCGGTTAGCGAGCACATCGTTTTCCGCCGGGTAAATATTGCCGATCCCGGAACCGAGGACGGCGATGGTGCGTCCCTCCGCTGCGAGAGCGGCTTCGTGGGCGGCCGTGTCGATACCGCGGGCAAGACCGCTGATTATAGTGAAACCGGCCCGTGCGAGTTGGAAGCTGAGCTTGCGGGCCTGTTCGCGGCCATAATGGGTCATGCGGCGGGAACCGACCACGCCGACGGCGGCGGCGTCGCAGGGTTCGATTTGTCCCTTCACATAGAGAAGAAACGGGGAATCGTGAATCTCCCGCAGGGCCGGGGGATAGTCGCTGTCTTCAAGGGTGACGGTGGTGATCCCGTGATCGGCCATGCGGCGCTGCTCCTCTGCGAGGTCGATCAGATTCTCCCAACCGCGAATGGAACGGGCCATCTCGCGGCCGATTCCAGGGATCTGCTGGAGGTCTTTCTCACTGGCGCTGATGACATCCTGCGGTTGGGGGAAGGCTTCGAGAAGACGGCGTGCCCGGATCGGGCCGATACCCGGTAAAAGGTTCAGTGCTAGGAATGCCTCCTTCGAAGTCATAGAATTCCGGATAACCGATTTGGCCCGGGAAAGCAAGTGTTTAAATGAACAGTATTTAGATTGACGATATATCGGGACGCATTGAGGATTTGGGAATTTGGATTAGCGGATCGTGGGTTCCCCGTCTAACATCGCGGCACCTTGACTATTGAATTTTCTCAATGGTCGTTTTTTAAACGAACCTGAACGTAAGTCTCATTGTGAAGTCACTATTACTCGTATCTGGCGAAATCAGTGGGGACACCCACGGATCCGCCCTGTTGCGTGCGTTGGGCGAAACCGGCGAGTGGGAGTTCTCCGGGCTCGGAGGCCCTCTTATGAATGAGGTCTCGGCCGAGATTGAGAACTGGCTAGACGAGGCGGCCGTGTTAGGGCTTTGGGAAGTGCTGAAGAAGTATTCCTACTTCAAAGCGAAGCTTGAAGAAACGGCCAGCCGTATTCTCGAAGAAAAGCCGAACGGAGTGGTGCTAATCGACTACCCAGGCTTCAACCTGCGCCTCGCCAAGAGACTGCGGGCGGAGGGCTACTCAGGGAAGCTGATTTACTACATCAGTCCCCAGGTTTGGGCGTGGAAGAAAGGGCGGATTCAGACGATGGCGGAGATGCTGGACCTGATGATCTGCATCTTCCCGTTCGAGAAAGAACTCTACGAGAGTTCGGGCCTGCCAACAGAGTTCAGTGGCCATCCTCTGGTCGATGAGATGGCGAAGCTCAAGGAGGACAGCATCGAGCGGGATCGCGGTCTTGTTGCCTTGTTGCCCGGTTCCCGCGAACGGGAGGTGGAGAAACTCTTTCCGCCCATGCTCGGCGCTGCGACGTTGTTGCTGAAGGACTACCCTAACCTGAAGTTTGCCACTTCGGGCGCGACGCCGGTGCTGACAGAGCGCCTTCGCGAACTGGTGGACGAGGCCGGTTTGTCAGGCTCGGTTCAGGTCGGTGAGTCGACCAGTCACGACGTCATGCAGCAGGCCGGAGTTGGTGTGATCGCCTCCGGAACCGCGACGCTCGAGGCGGCGTGTCTCGGTTTGCCCTACTGCCTGGCCTATAAGGTGGCCTGGATCACCGCGGTGGCCGCCCGTCGACTGATGCAGGTCAAGTTTCTCGGCATCATCAACGTCATGGCTGACCGCGAAGTGGTGCCGGAGCTGCTCCAGAACCGGGCCACACCGAAAGGGATTGCTTCAGCGCTAGGTGACCTTCTTTCGAGTGAGGAGAAACAAAACCAACTCCGGTCCGACCTCGAGGCGGTGGTGGAAACTCTCGGTAAAGGCGGTGCTCATGAAAATGCCGCGCGTATCATCAGTGGACTCTGGAACGAATCATGAAGCCTCAGAAACTCTTTCCCATTTTGCTGGTGGGGCTGCCCGCTGGTCTTCTATTCATTGGTGTGTTGGCCATGGTTAATTCCCATCTCCAGAAATCGAAAGGGCCGGAGGATCCGAACGAAGAGATTCGATTGGAAGCTGCCGCCCTGAATCGCAGGCCGGTCAATCGCGAGACCCTCGAGATGCATTTGCGGACGCTCTGCGAAAAAATCGGCGAGCGTCACGTCGGCAAGATCGGGAACCTCGAAAAGGCTGCCTTCTGGATTGAGTCGACCCTTGGGCCGACGAATCTTGGCTACGTGGTGAAGCGGGAGGAATATGAACTCGGCACCAGCCAGCCCGATGCCGGGCAGCCGGACCGGGTTCGCAATCTTGTGGCCGAGCTTCCGGGCCGATCACTGCGCGATGAAATCGTGATTGTCGGAGCTCACTATGACACGGTTCCAGGGTGTCCCGGGGCCAATGACAACGGCACCGGTCTTGTGGGGCTCATCTCCATTGCCCAGGCGCTCGCGGGGGAGCAACAGGAGCGCACCATTCGCTTCGTGGCCTTCGTGAACGAGGAGCCGCCCTACTTCCAGACCGTTGAGATGGGCAGTAGCGTGCACGCCCGTGGATGCTCGGAGCGTGAAGAGAATATCGTGGCCATGATCAGTCTCGACGGCATCGGGCATTTCTCTGACGAAGCAGACAGCCAGCAGGTTCCTCCCGGACTGGAAGGGCAGTTTCCCACCGTCGGTAACTTTCTCGCCCTGGTCGCGAACGAAAATTCCCGCTTTCTTGCCGACCAGGGCAAGACTGTGTTTGAGGCCACTTCCGGCATTCCCGCGCTCGCGGGTGCTTTTCCCGAGAGCATTCCCGGAGTGGGCTGGTCCGACCACTGGTCCTTCTGGCAGGAAGGATTTCCTGCAGTGATGGCGACGGATACGATTCCGTTCCGTTACGAGCATTACCACAAGCCGACCGATACGGTGGATCAGCTCGATTTCGAACAGCTCGAGACGGTGGTGAAGGGACTCGAGGAAGTGGTGAGGGCCTGGGCGAATCCGGGGGGAATGTAATCCTACTCGCTCGTCAGCACCATGCTGGCCTCTTCGGTAAGAAATTCGGCAATACCGTTATCCTTGTTGCAGAGAATGACCTTGGGCTCGACCGGCTTCTCAGTCAGCTCAAAGCCCATGATGATGACTTTCTCCCCGGCATTGATGAGATGGGCGGCGGCACCGTTGATGCCGATGACACCGGATTCCGGCTCGCCGTCGATGACGTAGGTTTCGAGGCGAGTACCGGTTGTGGCGCTGACGACGAGGACTTTTTCACCCACCCACAGGCCCACCGCATCGATCAGATTCTTGTCGATGGTGATGCTGCCGACATAGTCCACGTTCGCTTCCGTGACGGTCGCGAGATGGATCTTCGAACGTAAGAGGCTGCGCATGGTAGGGGAGAGTGGCGCAAGGTTTCCCCAAAAAGGTTGGAAAATCAAGGGATCACTGCGTCTCTGGACGAAGTGATTGTGTCTCCACCAGAGGAAAGACCTCACAAGAGGGTCCGTTCCACGGCTTTCTTCCAGTGCGTAAGGTTCTCCTGCATCGCCTCGTTTTCCGGGCCGGGCTCAAAGCGGGCCGACTCGGCCCAGTTGGCGGCGATTTCCTCTTTACTGGTCCAGACCCCGGTGGCCAGACCGGCGAGATAGGCAGCGCCAAGGGCCGTCGTTTCCACTATCTGGGAGCGAATCACTGGCACGCCGAGGATGTCGGCCTGGATCTGCATGAGCAGATTATTGAGCGAGGCACCTCCGTCGACCCGAAGTTCCGAGAGCTCAATGCCGGTATCGGCGACCATGGCCTGTATGAGGTCGTTGGTCTGGAAAGCAATGGCCTCCAGCGTCGCCCTGGCGAGATGGCCTTTGCCGGCGCCACGGGTCAGACCGGAGATCGTGCCGCGGGCGAAACCGTCCCAGTAGGGGGCTCCGAGGCCGGCGAAGGCAGGGACGAAATAGACCCCGCCGTTGTCCTCGACCTCGCGGGCGAGCGCCTCGACCTCGCTGGAGGACTGGATGATTCCCAGTTGGTCGCGCAGCCACTGCACCACCGCACCTCCGATGAAAACACTGCCTTCTAGAGCATATTCCGTGTGGTCTTTAAATTGCCAAGCAATCGTAGTCAGTAATTGATGATCTGATTTTACGATTTCTGATCCAGTGTTTTTGAGCAGGAAACAGCCGGTGCCATAGGTGTTTTTCGCCATTCCGGGGAGATGACAGGCCTGCCCGAAGAGCGCGGCCTGCTGGTCGCCGACAATACCGGAAATGGGCATGGGATCACCGAAGACTTCTTCGGCAGTGTCACCGTAGAACTCGCTGCTGGAGCGGATTTCGGGAAGCACCGAGTCGGGGATATCGAACAATTCGAGCAATTCCTTGCTCCAAGCTACTTCACGAATATCGCAGAGCATGGTCCGGGAGGCGTTGGACACGTCGGTGATGTGGAGCTCGCCACCGGAGAGATTCCATGCCAGCCACGAGTCGATCGTTCCAAAGGCGAGTTCGCCCGCCTTCGCCCGCTTGCGGGCGTTGGGATAGTGATCGAGCATCCATTTCAGCTTCGAGCCAGAAAAGTAGGCGTCGATGACGAGGCCGGTCAGTTCTTGGATGCGCTCGTTGTGGCCGGCTTCGACCAGTTCCCGGCAGTATTCCGCGGTGCGCCGGTCCTGCCAGACGATGGCGTTGCCGAGCGGTTCTCCCGTTTCGCGATCCCACAACACTGCGGTCTCTCGTTGGTTGGCGATTCCGATACCAGCGATTTCTACGGGGGCGAGGCCGGCTTTCTTGATGGCTTCACGAGCGACATTCAGCTGCGTTTCCCAGATTTCGGTCGCGTTGTGCTCTACCCAGCCGGGGTGGGGAAAGAACTGTTTGAACTCCTTCTGGGCGACCGAGACGATTTCACCCTTTTGGTTGAAGACAATCGCGCGTGAACTGGTCGTTCCTTGGTCAAGCGAAAGGATGTGGCGCGGCATGAGAGGATGTTAGGGAGTTTGCCGTGGATGGGAAAGTAATTTACGACTCTCTGACAAGTAATTGAAGCAAGGTCGTCGGCCATTTAGCTGATGAAAACACAATCGACTCCGCCAAGCAGTATGGTCATCGCTTCGGAGCGCTACCCATTAACCTTCTTCAGGAAAACAGTGGCATGAAGCTCAGTCTCGCCACTCGGTGAGATTTTCTTCTGTCGTGGGTTGGTAAGAGACCGAATTACTGCCACTGAAACAAAAGTTAAAACGGCGACTGCAGGTGTAGCGGATGGCTCTCAGAGTCTGGTTTTCAACTATTTGATCTGGCGACCTTGTTGGTCGCCGCCGCTAAAATTGAATTAAGCAAAGGACAGGCATTTCCAAAATTGGGGCGGGGATGCGCCTATCGATCGCGCAGCGGGAGTTGTTCTCTGCCTGATTCTCTCAATTTCTTC
>PKCI01000114.1 GCA_002862135.1 Verrucomicrobiota bacterium
GCCTGCCAGCCCTCGGGAACAGGATTACTCCAGGAAGCAACAACTTCGAGAATTTCGTTCTCAATGGATACATCGACCTGGTCTTTGGCAACGCCGGGAAGTCTTACAGCGACTTCCCAGGCTTCGTCGTCGTAGCGGGAAGTGTAACGAGGACGGATCGTGACATCGCTGTGTTTTACAGCCGCAGTCTTCGCTACTTCACTGGTGTGGCAGCTCCCGCCGCAGCATGGATCTTGTTTCTCACTCATATTTAATTCTCCTTTCGTGATGGGGATCGTTTTATTTGATTTCAATTCGGACCGGCTTGGCTTCGTCGGTTTTTGCAAGGGTAAGCTCGAGAATGCCTTTTTCGAGGCTCGCAGAGATTCGATCCGGATCAACAGTCTCAGGGACACGAAGGACTTGCTCGCTCCTGTCAAAACTTCCGGCTTCGTCTAGGCTCCTGCGCCGCTGAAAAGCGAGCCGCAAAAATCCATCGTCGAGCTCAAGCTCAAGATTTTCTTTCTTCACTCCAGGAAGTTCCACACGGGCAACGTAGCTCTCTTCGTTTTCATACCACTCGACTCCGGAATACGGTGCCGATGTGGAGGAGCAAAGAGTCGATCGGAGCAGTGGGGAGAAAGCCCGGAAATGATCCGCAAACAGCGAGTCAAAATCGCTGAAGAGGGAATTGGAATGGGGATATTGAACTAGTTTCATGGATAGATATATGGGGTTTGAGTTCTAATTACTCTGAGCACCCCTTCATGCAGCCTTCATGCCACCCACCTATCCAATAATCACAGCACGTTGGTTTTCAACTATTTGTAACGAACCTCGCCAAAATACCCAAGATGCAAGTAGAGTCATTTTGGCACAACTAACAGCTCACCCGTGACAATCACTGGGGACAGAGTGACACAATTTCAGGACGATTGACTACTCTTTGCCTATCTGATTCAGTCTGAACATCCCATGTCTCGCGCTTTCCTCTTCGATATTGGCAACGTCATCATCGCTTTCGACTTTGGTATCGCCGCCCGTAAGTTAGCTGCTCACATTGAAGTTTCTGCTGATGAAGCTCTGCGGCGCGTCACCGAACTCTCAATCCCACTCGAACTCGGAGATCTAACCACCGACGAGTTCATCAGTGAGGCGTCGAACATGATCGGCTACCGTGGCACTCCGGAATTCTTCCGTGACTCTATCGCCGATATCTTCGAACTGAACACGCCCATTGTCCGGTTCATCGAAGAACAGAAAGCGGCCGGCGCCCCTCTGTTCCTGTTATCCAACACAAACGGAATCCATGTGCCTTTCTTCGAGGCCAAATATCCCGTGTTCGGACTCTTCGATGGACGAATCTACTCTCATGAGGCCCGCCTCATGAAACCCGATCCGAAGATTTTTATCCACACGATCGAAACGCTGGATCTCGACCCAGCCAACACGATCTACATTGATGACAAACCCGAGAATATCGCAGCGGGAATCGCGGCGGGTTTCACTTCGATCATTTACGACCCGAATAAACACGAGGCGTTTCTCAGAGAAGTCTCTCCCCATCTATAGCCCAGATCTTACCAACCTGTCACCTACGGGAACAGTAAGTCATCCTACCCACCGTTTTGGCTCGACTGGTGTCCCGAGTCAGGTTTTAAAATGCCGCCAACATTGCTTCCTTCTTCCTTTTTTACCATGAACGATACTAACACCCACTCTCCGAACGACAGTTCACGACGCAGCTTTGTCAAAACTACCGGCACAGCTGCCGCCGCTGGCTGCACCATTAGCTTTCCGTCTGTTACTCTTGGCGCCCCGAACGATAAAAAATTGAAGATCGGGGTCATTGGAACAGGTGGACGAGGTGGCGGCGCCATGTTGAATGCGCTCAAAGCCGACGACAAGGTTGAGATCTGGGCAGCAGGTGATCTTTACTTGGAAGCTGCAGAAAATAAATTGCATTCCATCCGCAAATCTCCCGAGGCGCAGGGGAAAGTATCTGACAGCATCGACAGCCGCATCTTCGGCGGCATCGATTCCTATAAAAAGGTTCTCGATTCCGGCGTTGACGTTGCGCTCCTGACAACGCCTCCCGGGTTTCGCCCTCAGCATTTCCAGGCAGCCGTCGATGCCGGTGTTCACGCCTTCGTTGAGAAACCCTGCGCTACGGACATGGCCGGTGTTAAAGACTTCCTCGAAACCGCCAAGATCGCAGCCGAGAAGGATCTCTCTGTTCTGTGTGGTTTTTGCTATCGTTACAGCCAGCTTGGTCGCGCCCTGTTCGAGCGAATTCACGATGGCGCCATCGGTGACATTCAGAGTATTCATTCGTATTACAATGCAGGTCCGGTCAAACCGATGCCCGATCCTTCAACCCGCCCTGACGGGATGAGTGATACCGAGTGGCAGATCAAGAACTGGTACAACTTCACTTGGCTTGGAGGAGACGGAATCGTCGAGCAAGGCTGCCACAACGTCGACCGGATCGGTTGGCTCTTTAATGATGCTAATCCTGTCGCCGCTTTCGGTAGCGGCGGTCGCGTCCGTCCGAATTACGAAGGCAATATTTACGACCATTTCAGCATCACCTACGAATACCCCAACGACGTCAAAGCTCATTGCGAGTGGCGCCAGTTCGTGAAGTCATACAACACGGTCGGTGACACTATCATCGGCACCAAGGGGATAGCGAAATTTGCACCGGGCAAAGCCAGTATCACCGGGGAAAATCCCTGGACCTACCGCAAGCCGCGCACGCCGAAGAGCATGTATGACATCGAACACGAAGAATTCTTTGCAGCAATTCGCTCCGGCCACCGCAAGGATGATGCCGAATGGATCGGCCATTCCACCTTGATGGCTATTCTCGGTCGCACTGCTTGCTACTCGGGGAAGCGTATCACCTGGGATGACATGTGGAACGCGGGACAGAAACTCGTTCCCGATAATATAGATATGACGGCTGAACTAGCCATTCGCCCTATGCGAATTCCAGGTGTTGCAGAGACCCAGGACACTGCATTCGCGGATGCCTGATAGGTAAACTCACCCCGCTTTTTCTCGGGGGAGCCTTGTCTTTGCGACGTGGTTTTCAGAGACAGAGATGGGAATTGATTTCCTGCCAATATCATCGTTTTCTTTATCGAATTGAATTTTTCACTTACAGAGAAACCGCTCAGCGTCGCAACAATCACGCAGCCCGGCGACCTCGAGTTCCTCGCCGCGGGTTATGCCGTTCCCTCGAACGTCCTCGAATTCCGTCTCGACAACCTCGTTGAACTGGCCGAGCAATCGACCAAAGTGATGCGGACTGTCGAACGCCCTACGCTTCTGACAGTCCGTCGCCGCGACGAGGGTGGCTCCAATGAGCTCGACGATGAGACTAGACTGGATCTCTACTCCAATCACATGAGCGGCACTGAAGTGATCGATACGGAAATCACTTCGCTGGAATCCGAGGCCTTCTCCGGCTTCGTCTCGAAGGTTGAAGAGAATAATTCCATTCTTGTCGCCTCCTTTCATGATTTCAGTAGCTGGCCTGGATTAGAGACGATCCGCGCCAAAGTCGATCTAGCCTACGAACTTGGGGCTGCAGTGCCCAAAGTCGCCATCGTAATCGAGGAAATGTCGGATCTCTTCGACCTCGCGGAACTTGTCTCACACCACCGGAGTGAGGGGCGTCTGATTTCTGCGATGGGGATGGGGCCGCTTGGTAAACTCTCACGCCTCGTTCTTGCAAAAGCAGGCTCCTGCCTCAACTACGGCTATCTCAAAACACCGAACGCCCCGGGCCAGTGGTCAGCCGAAGATCTCACCAGGCTGATCTCGGACTTGTGACGCCAATGGCGGCACCAGTGATAGGAACTCACTAGTGAGTCGGTGCTGCTACGGTAGCTTCGCTCAATTCACGCCGACGCGTTTCCACGATACGCGAGGCAATCTCCAACACGGTCTCTTCCAGAATCAATCGAAGATGGCTGCCGGGACGATAGTCCGCCGGAGCAATATATTTGATCCGCCCGGAAACACCCGATAGCTGAAACGCCTTTCGGAAACTGGTGCGCGATTCATCGTTTGGGTTGTAAACCGCTATACTGTGCCCGCCGAACCGGTTCATCACGGTAAAACACGGCACATCAGTCGGCCCGTCACCAAGGTAAATCATGTTGGGAAAGGGAATTGGGCGCAACTCATCAGGCATATGATCATTCACATCCTCGTTCGGATCGAGCATCCCCTTATTGATCCGAAATAGATACTGGGTCTTCGCCGTGTGCGAGATCACACGACGAGGAAATGAAATACGGCCTGAAGTGTTTTCCGCGAATTCGCATCCGAAGACCTCTTTGAAGTGAGGCTTCAATTCGCTCCCGTCAATCAATGCCTTGATGCCACTGGATACAATGTAGTGTTCAATGTTCACACCCATGGCGCGATGCTCATTCGTCAAGAGCGTGTCCAGTTCATCGAACATACCGGGAAGTCCGGGGAAAAATTTCAACCCCTTTCCAAGTTCTTCGAGATCCGCGTTGCTAGGACCGTCCATCTCGAGGTAGTCAATCATCGCCTTGAGATAAGCGAGCTCGTTCTCATACCCGTCCTCGTCGACAAGTTTCCGGCAACGTTTCCAAAACTCCGAAGGATTGATTCCGAAGTGAGGAAACAAAACCTCGTCCTGCATATAGGTCGGGCTAAGAGTCTGGTCGTAGTCGTAAACGATCCCAATGGTATTTTGCGGTGACGCCATAGTGTTCGAATGGTAGCAATCTAACACGAAAGCCGCCGAATTGCAGCCGAGGATCTCACCACTCAGTCACGAATCCGAAATATCTTCTTCGCAGGAATCATCGTCCGCCGGTTCCTCAGGATCAATTTCAGCCTCGCCCATGACGACGACCTCTCTCCCTTCCACATCACGCAAAGCGCTCTCAAGATCCGGAAACTTCCAGTCGTATCTGAACGCATTCATCACGACAGGCTCAACTCTCTGGCTGTCCAAAAAGAGGCAGCCCATGCCCCCCGGCATCAGATTGAAAACAAATCTCGGTACTGGAAACGGAGCAAGGCGTTTTAGGACTCTCGCATAGATCCTCGTAAATTCTCGATTCGTCGCGGGATTGGGCCCGACCGCGTTAATCGCACCGTGGAGCCCGGTTTGGACCACACACTCCGCAAAGATTCCAGCGATGTCATCAATGTGGATCCAGGACATCCACTGGCTACCGGATCCCAGTTTGCCGCCGAGGCCCAGCTTGAAAAGTAACCGGATCTTCTGCAACAAACCCCGGTCCCCCATCACCAACCCGACACGAGGGGTCACCACCCGAATTCCGAGACGCTTCGCGCCACCGGCTGCAACTTCCCAATCGCGGCACAATTCCGATACAAACCCGAAACCCACATCGGCGTCTTCATCGAGAATCTCGTCACCACGGTTGCCATAAAATCCAATCGCTGAAGCTGAGATCAGGACCTTCGGCCGGTTTTCTTCAGAGAGCCTCCCTAGTGCCTCGACAAGATCGTTGGTGAGATCAACGCGACTGTCACGGACGCGTCGGAGTTTCTCTTTCGTCCAAAGGCCGACAATGGGTTCGCCCGCCAGATGGATTAGTGCATCTACATCCGAAAAGTCGAGTGCCTCAGTATCCTGAATGGACCGTATTTCGTCCACCCCTTCCACTTCCTGTCCCTCAAAGCGGGTATAACCGACAACCTCCCAGTGGCGTTTCTTTGCCTCCGCCGTGATTGCCGTCCCAAGAAAACCTCGAGCCCCGGTGATACCTATTCTCATTCGACTTTAGACCCGGTCTTGGATCCTCGTCAAAGGCTAGGACTGAACCTACGCACTGCCAAGCAATATCGCGTGGCGCAAAGGGCTCCTTTCCAAAAAGAGCGGACAGGCGCAGCCGCTCAAACGACAGAATCCGCTTTTTGCTCGTCGAGAATGTTGACGAACTCCTTGGACCACTCGCGAAGCCTGGTCAACCCCTGAGCAGGCGCTGAAGAAATACGAGGCTCCATCAGGATAAGCTCAGCGAATCCAGTCACTGAGCCAATCATATTGCGAAAGTCGTGACGAAGATCTTTGTCGTGGAGAGAAAAGTCTTCAACCGTAGTCAATTTATCGCAAATCGCGATTCCAGCACTTTCAATGTATCCGAATAGCTCCGGGCCATCGGCACCAAACTCTGCCATGTGAACTTTGAGTCGACCCGTTGTAGCGATGACGTCGCGGGTTAATTCGCGTAAACGGTTCAATGAGGGGTCGCGACTGATCACCTCAACTTCGGGCTCTTCTTCGAGTCCACTTTCCTTTTCCACACATACTTCCAGAGCTTCGAGCACCGACTGAATGCCCGCGTGGGTCGGGTAAACCGCTGAGAATCCGGCAGCCCCTGCTTTTTCTAGCGACTTCGGGATATCAGTGGATGAAAGCCCGAAAAGCGGAACGTTCGCCAGAGCGCCCATTCCTTTTACCACCTGAACTGAGGTCCAAAGGCCGTGTTCTGCCAGATCCAGATCGATCACGATCGTATCCGGGATGTGTTGACGGCAAAATTCTACCATTTGCATGGGGTTACAAACCACAGCGGTCTGGTAACCTCTTCGGCCAAGCTCCTCTTGAAATCGCTCACCTATTGTGCGTTCTCTTACAACAATCAATACCCGGTTCATCGGAAACTAATAAAATCGAATCAAATTTACGGTAATTATTCAAATTTTCATAAAATTACAGTTTATTAAAGTTTTTCCAAGTTATTTTTAAAATTTTTGAATTATTCATAGCCGAAATCCAGCAATAGATGCTCATTGCGTGCCAGCGTTCGTAACATAAGCTATCCCGTCGATGGGACAGCGTGCTGCGAAAAGCCCGCTCCTTCTTACAGAAAAGCATCTACCTACCTATGAAAAAGACTCTGCTCGCCCTCGCTGTAGTGGCCTCCCTCTCATCATTCCTGACCGTGGTGGCTGAGGACCTCGAAATTACGATTACTGCCGACAAAGTTCAGTTCCTCTACGACGTTACGGAGTTCACTGTAAAGCCCGGTCAGAAGGTCAAGATCACCCTGATCAACCCCGGCGATAGCGTTACCCGCCAGCCTCACAATATTCTGATCTGCAAACCCGGCACCAAGAATGCGGTTGGCATGGCTTCCAATGCCGGCCTCTCCGATCCTGAATTCCTCACCACCAAGCAAGCGGTGCCGGATTCAGACGATGTGCTCTTCGCATCCAAGCTGGTCCAACCAGATGCCGAAGACGTACTGGAGTTTACCGCACCATCCGAACCTGGGGACTATCCTTACATCTGCACCTACCCCGGCCACTGGGCCATCATGAATGGTATAATGAAAGTTGCGGAATAACTCATCTCACTTAAGCCCTAGAGACCCGCTCCGGTCGGCTCCAGCCATTCCGGGGCGGTTTTTTTTGGCCCATATCCCCCCAAGTAGGCGTTTCAAGAGATTCCAATGAAGATTCTTAAAATTCCTGTATAAACTTCAGCAGAACAACAACAGACGGAACTCTGGATGAACACAACGATCCAGATCATCGACGACAGTGTTGCTTTGACGAAAGCTAATGGCGAAATCCTCCCGCGAATTTGGCTATGAGTCGGTAATTGTGAATAAGCCCCTGCTTGCCGTCAACTAGGCCTCCCACCACCTTCCGGATCTCATCCCACTTGATGTGACAATGCTTGGAGCGGTCGCGAAAACGAAACGGTTTTAGACTTTCCTGAAGATGACGCAGGATCTTTCGTCACCCCTGGCCCGCACGCCGACAAAAGCTTCGGCACGAATAAATCTGCCTCCGACTTCTCTTTTCCGGATCGTCCCTGCGAAGATGGTCCCACAGAAAGTCCATGGTTGATCCTGTCGAAACGCCGATCAGGCCAACCCGTAACGACGGAATTCGCCGAGGGTCCAACCGTATTCTGCCTCGAGTTGGTCCACCACATCCCGATACCGAATCTCCTCGGGTAGCACTTCCCAAGTGTAGGTTTCCATTTCAAAGTGCTGACAGAACAACTCCTCGCCCCTGGAAGAAGCATCCTTCAGCAATTGGAATATTCCTGAGATCTGATCACGGGTATCGTCAAAATACCCCACTGCTCGTGCATGCAGGGGCACGTGGAAATGAACCCGCCACTCGTCACCGGCATTCGCAGAATTCCCCTCAAACCACGAGAACGCATCCGGCAGATCCTCAAATCGATGCGTCACCGAATCTCCTGACCGAACGACGACCTGATGGAGATAAACCTCATCCTGGAATGCTGCAAGGCGCTTTACAGAATCCGGGTTGGGTGCCAGCTTCAGTGCCGAACTTAGGTGAATCTTACTGATCCTGATACCCGCATCGAGGAGGACTTCAACTGATGCACCGGGATCCTCATATTCAATGGCGAGATGACAGGTGTCATAGTTCACCCCGATATTGGATAGGATCCGTGAACGCTCATCGCTTTCCCGCCCTGACAGATAGCCATCAAAAAACTCAATCGTCTCCTCACTTGTCTCAAACAGGCAGAGAGGCTCCGGTTCAAGCCCAAGATGTATGTCCCGCCCGGTCTTCTCTCTGAGCGACTCAATGTGATCCGCACATTCTGTCAGGTTGCGGTAGATTGCCTCGTGTTGTTCCTGCCTTGTTTCTGATTTTATGAAACCTTTAAATGACCCCGGAACAGTACTGACACTGATCGCCTGTCCCTCGGGAGATAACTCCGCCATCAAGTCGAACAACTGCTTCGTGTAATCGAGGCGTTCCGTGGTTGTCCAGTCAGGCGCATATACCTGTTCCTTGACCCGGCTTCCATGAAATTTGCCGTAAGGGAACCCGTTAATCGTAAAGACATAGGCATTCCGCTCGTCGAGCCACCTGCGAAAACTGTCTTTTGCTGCTGCATCCGAAGCCAGTTCGCGGCACGCATCGTACCCAAGGCGCAGACCTATTCCGTACGGTTGATCCGGACTAACGCGTCTTCTCACCTCATCGGTGTAGCGCTGCAGACCATCAAAAGTCTCCTCCCAGGTTTCCCCGCGATGAATATTTGTGCAATAGCCGAGATCTATATTGTGCTTCAGACGCATTAGCCGGAAAGAGAAGCGCAAAGCCCCCTTCCCCGCAAGGTAAAGGACCCCGCACCTTCGCGGATTCAGGGCTGGACTTCCAAACCTACTCTAACGACACTTATCGCAGAATCCTCAACTCAACATGAGCGCTGGTCTCCCTTCCCTAGGACAAACTCTGGATGCAGATGACGTCATTTCAGCTTACAACCAGACACCTCCAAGTCTCAGCCTTTCCGGAATTCTTGTTGTCGACGAAGACCCTGCTTTCCAGCTCGGCTTCAAGACCTTTCTCCGAGAATACGTAGGCTTTGAAAAAGTCTACACAGCCTCCAACGGCAGGGACGCCCTTGACCTTATTGAAGCAGACGATTCTATTGAACTCGTCACGCTGGACTATCAAATGCCGGGAATGGACGGAATTGAAGTTCTGCGAGAACTTCGCAGCCGTTGCCTACGACCGGTCAGTGTTATGATGGTGACTGGCTACCCCTCTAATGAACTGAAAGAGGAATTCTACAGCTTTCGTTCACCAAGCCTGTTGACTAACAAATTTCTGAGTAAACCGGTCGAGTTTGAGATGCTTGAGCCCCTCATGCTTGCCGCACTTGAGGAGCTGGAGAAGACAAAAACGAAGCAGTATGACCCCGGTGAGGCGGAGCACCGATTCATCGACCATCTTTCAACCACCTCCACCGAAAGTCGCGCGGGTCAACGCATCACCCAAATGGAGGTGATTGTTGCGAATAATGAGGCCCGCCTTTCCGAGTTGGAATCTCAGATCAACTCACTCAGAAAGAAACTCTGGATCGGCATGCTGGCCGTGGCTGCGCTCTGGTTGGCCTCTGAGTTTGGGGCATTCAAATCAGTCTCCTCCCGTTGGGATAGCTTTAGTAGCAACCTGGTAGAAGCAGTGACCGGAAAGCCCTCTGCAGCGCTGTCTCGCCCAGAAGCCACCGATTGAACGGTTACAATCCAATGAGGGCTTTGTAATCGTCATTACCGGTAATTTGGTACAGGCTCCTATACTTAATACATCACCACTGCCATGAACGACGATTCCCAATCTCACCCTCCCATCAACGAGCTTTCCGATGAAAATCCGGAGGCCGAGAACGTATCAGAAGATACCAGCCGCCCCTTTGAAGACTTCGGCAAGTCTGTCCAAGATGCATTCAGAACAGGCAGCGAAGACGCCCGAAAGGCTTTTGAAGAAGCAATCCCCAAAGCTAAAGAGGATCTTGCCCAGGGCGTTCACGACGTGGCATACGCCGTGGCCTATGCTTCAGCTTTCGGTTCTTCCCTCCTCAAGGAACTGACGCCGGACACTCTTTGTGACGGATTTAAAGAAGGAACTGACGCTGGCCGCAAGGCTGCAGAGACGATCATCCGTGATCGCAAAGATAGAGCCGAAAGCCGGAAGGCCACGGGTGAGTCCTCCGATTCCGGTGATGCCACACCGAGCGATCCCGATCCCGCAATGACTTAAAACGCGGGAGGCCTGAAACTCAGAACTCGCGTAGTCCCTACGAAACTTAAGACAAGGTTGGGTCCAACACCTTACCCTGTTTGATCTGCGGTCTGCTTCGCTCACTGCCAAGTTGCCACTTTATCAGCCGGGAGATCGTCAGCGGAGACGGGTTCGAAAGTCACCTCACCGGTAGCGGCCCATTCGGTTCCACGCTGTAGGGACTCAGCAAAACCAACTCCGGACATGGAAGTGGTGTCATGCCCCAAGGTCGTGTGAAATACACGGCCATCACCGTAATCGATCACCAGAAGGATAGGCTCGTTCTCTCCAGAGCCGCCGGTGCTTTCGTCGGCAAATGCGGAAGCGAGAACTGTCACGTTCTTTGCAGGCCCCCGCAGTCGATCGTAGAGCTCATCGGTAGCGTGCATCCATTCGTCGGGAAGTCCGGCTGTGATTGGGTGATCGGCCATTTGGGTTTTGATCACAAACTCGTGCTTCTTGCCGTGTGCGCCCCCTTTCCCGGGAGTCATGTCTTTGGTCCATTCGCCTTCGCGAAGTCGCAGGTAGGGCCCGGAAAGCTCACTACGACCGCCCCAGCCGCCAACCGCAATCATTTCATTGTAGGCTTTCCATTGCGGGAAAGAATTATTAGCTGCATGCACGGAGACGAATCCGCCACCGCCTTTGACGTAGGATTCAAATAACTGCTGAACTTTTTCGGGCCACGGCTGACCGTTGTAGTTGGAAACAATAACGTCGTAGGAAGCAAAGTCAGGATTCCACTTTTCCCACTCAGCCGCACTGGTCTTCTTCAAATCAGCCACCTTCGCTTCCCAGGCCTTCATTGCCTCGGCGAACTTCGCCCTGGCTTCGGGCGTCTTTTCCTTCGGCGGGCGAGGTGCCCGAGGAAGACCGGCCGGGCTGGTGCTGACGGTCACTTCAAACCTTCCGGAGTTTTCGAGTATTTTCTTGAGCACAGGACTGGTGTCCACCCAGGCGTGATTATTCTGCCCGTCTACGAGAAGGACAGCGATCTTACCGTTGGTATTGGCCTCAGAGTTAACGCTCAGTGCGAGGATAAGTCCGGCGAAGACGACGGCAACGAAGAAAGTCGAAATCAATTTCATTCCCGGATGCTAGAGGGTTCCCGCAGATTCGAAATCGCATAATTGCGCCGGAGGAATAATCTCACGGAAGTTTCATGAGGCGAACAAGCTCCATGATTCCTGCGGCTTCGCGATGCATGCCATGAGGGACGCCATAAACGAGGACTTCCTCTTCAACGCCTTCGATATGAGCACTCGAATAATCAACAACTCCGTCAGTGACCTTGTCGAGGGGGACTTCTTTATCAGGCGAAAACTTGCTCCCGATGACGGAATAATATCTCACCGAGGAATTGAGTGGTTTATTCAGAAAATCTTCTGTCAGCGGGGAGCCCGGTTGCAGCTGCTTGATCGAGGTGACGTTCCCTTTGACAATCTGCCTGCCAAGCGGAGTCAGCGAGCGCTCGGCATCATTCAGGATCTCTGATCCTGCGAGGGCGAGATTGATCGGCACCTGGATGAGATTAGCCGCCAACTGGCCAAAGGGTTTCGCGGCAATGCGACTGCCCCGGTGTGGAGTTGAGCAGAAAATCACCTTCTCTATTTCAGGCATGGGCTCATAGAAGATCATTTTCCTGAGAGTCTCGCGGTAATCCGGGGAAACCCTCAGGTCTTCAATCGGAACCTTGAACAGTTTATTCCAATCAGAATCACCGCCACTTTGGGTCATCGATTTAGCGAGCAACCCTCCCATGCTGTGCCCGACGATAATCATCGAGTTGTCTCTCGCTCCCTCACTCGCACGAAAAGCCTTCAATTTGTGAATTTCATCCCGCAACTCAGCGGAGAGATAGGGAATTAAGGCACCGGTTGGATAGCCAAAGGTCCAGAACTCGTATTTCTCCCTTAGTTTCGGGTCCTTGTAAAATTCGTTGATCGTAATCTCCCAGGTTGAAGGACTTGAGTAGATGCCATGGATAAGAATGCAGACCTGTTTGTCAGGATCAAATGAAGACACTCGGTGGAGCCCCATCCGATCGGCATATTTTTCGAATTTCAAGAGTGCACCCAAGTGAGGAATGAGGTGCTGGCGGTCGTAGAAGTCTCGTGCAAACGATGCCGTGTAGTCCGCCGATAACGTCAAGCGGGGATTTCCGTAGGGGAGAACCCGTTGCCGGGTTGGATCGATCAGTTCGAGGACAGGGCGCGACGGTTCATCCAGATTCAATATTGCCGTTACCGGAAACCAGAGCCCGGATTCCGGGATCATTGGGTTTTGGTCGGTTCTGGGTTGGCGCACGATCAGTGGAGTTCCCACACCGTCAACAAATACATCGGAATCGAATCCCCGTTTCACACGTAGGAATTCCGCAGGCACCACCTGGTCAATGGGTTGATGGGACAGCAACTCATCTGCTCGCACCTCAATATTCACATTCCCATCTGCTGTAGTCACGACGGACAGGGGGCGGTCCTCCGCCCAATTTAACCCGATCTGAACGACCGAATTGCGAACAGCGGCGTTGTATTCCTCGATCCGCTGCGGATCGGGCATCTGACCCTTTCTGATTTGCTGCCAGGTCACAGCCGCTCCTTCGAGGGGAATCTCAGTCTGCCTGGAGCCATCCCAATCCTCTCGGACCTTGACCCGCAGAGCACAGCTCATGTTGGAAACCAGTAGTGCGATGAATACCAATTGCCATGTAAACCGTGATATGGATCCCCTCATGAGTATTCCTGCTTTCGTGACGATAAAAAGATATCACCCCCACCACTTATTTTTCGAAATTTTTCTCTGAAATTTCTCACTTCCTCGCCTATCATCGCTTCCCCACGGCGATTTTCGGGATCAGAACTTCCCATTTCGCTCCTCTTTCCAATTCATCGACATCTATGAATTTTGTTTGCCCCACTTGCAGCATCACGCTCCAGGCCGAAGCCGACCTGGCAGGTAAGACGGTAAAATGCCCGGGTTGCTCGAGCCGTATCCAGATCCCGGAAGATTTCGGCCCGCCGCCTACCGAGGGCGATCACAATGCCACGGAAGATACCTCCACCGAGATGCCCATGTATCATGACGAGCTCGACGTTTCTTCCACTCCTCATGGTCCGCATCCGTCCTCAGTCAACATCTGGGTTGGCGGTGGGATCGGCGTCGGCGCGACTTTCCTTTGGTTCGTCGTCATGTGGCTGCTTCCTGATCCACCAGCAGACCCTGAAACCACCATGGGAATCGGAGCCTACATGAAAGAGCTCTTCACCAACCGCGGGTGGCCCCAGTATGTCACCACACTGCTTATGTTCTGGTGTCTCGGCATTCTGATTCTCAAGGTTATCAACCTTCAAAAGCAGCGGCGTGCCATGCTCATCCAGGCCCTTCCGACTGAAATTTCCGAGGAAATCAATTCTTCGAACCTCAAGGAGTTTCACGAGCACATCGTGAACTTCCCGATTCCGTTGCGGAACACCTACATCGTGAACCGAATCCGGAAAGCGCTCGAATTCTTCTATGTGCGCCAGAACACCGAAGACGTTTCCCAGATGATCACGTCTCAGTCCGAGATCGACGCCGTAAAGGTTGGAGGCAGCTACGCCATGGTAAAGGTTTTCCTCTGGGCGATCCCGATTATGGGTTTCATTGGAACCGTCCTTGGTATTGGTGCCGCGATTGGTGGATTCGGTGAAGTTTTCAACGCCGGCGAGGGCGGCGATATGAGCGAAATTAAAGGCCCTCTCCTGACTGTTCTTGAGTCTATGGGTGTGGCTTTCGACACCACGCTACTCGCGCTTGTTTTCAGTATACTTCTCAGCTTCCCGGCAGCTGCCCTTCAGAATCAGGAAGACGATCTCGTCACTGACGTCGATGAATACTGCATTGACCACCTCCTCAAGCGTCTAAAAGACGCCAGTCCGAGCAAGGACTTCGGTTCTGATGCTGGATTACTCCAGGCAGTGGGAGAAGCGATGGCGAATAACCAGAAAGACATCATGTCGCGCTTCGAAGGTGTCCAAAAAGGAATGTCCGAAAGCCTGGAGAACCAATCCAAGCAGTACGAGAAAGTTGCCTCAGCCGTGGAGAAGCAGCTCGAAGCCATCGGCAACCGCGCCGAGAACTATGAGAAGAAGCTGGACGACGAATTTTTCGCC
>PKCI01000073.1 GCA_002862135.1 Verrucomicrobiota bacterium
AAGCGGAGCAAGCGGGCTCCGTTCGATGAAGGGGTTCGAAGTCCCATCCTGATTCGATGGGATGAAAAGGTGACGCCGGCTCGCAGGAGGGAACTGGTCAGCAGTATCGATATCGTTCCGACTTTGCTTGGAGTCACCGGAATTGAGATAAAGGGAATGCCGGGGAGGCATTTGTTAGGAGATTGTAAGGTTGATCGTGCCGTTTTCGGGGCAATTTATCCGGGAGATGCTTCGAGTGAAATGAAGCCTGGACATGACGTTGCCTATCGCTGGATCAGACAGGGGAGCCATAAGTTGATTGTTCCGCACGGTGCAAGGCCTTGGGGTGACTATCTCGATAAGCCGGCCCTCTATGACATCGTTAATGATCCGAAGGAACAGATTGATCTGATCAATGACGCCGCTCATCAAGACCTGCAAGGCGAGATGAAGCGGGAACTCGACCGATGGTGGAATCTTTCCTCCGACTGATCACTCAAGTTTTTCGTAAATCGCATCGATCAAGTCGAGTGATTTGCGGTTTGGCAGAATTCCGGCCTCCATCTGGTTCATGACGTAGGCAAACGAAAGTCCGGTCTCAGGGTCGGCGAAGGCATGACTGCCACCCGCTCCGGGTTGGCCGATGGCGCGGTGGGACAGTCCAAAGTGTCCTCGTTGCTTTTGTCCGTCGTTACCGATGGGATCACGCATAAAGCCGGCCGTGAAAGCCGTGGGCATGAGGAAGGTATGATCGTCGCCGGAAGTCTGCAGGGTGAATGCGGCGTCAATCACCGGTTTGGGTAACACCTGAACCCCGTCGAGTTGGCCCCTCTGCGCCAGGATTTGGTAAAACTTTGCCAGTCCGCTCGCTGAACCAACCCCTCCCAGGGCTGGAAGGCCGGCCTGGAGATATTCAAGTTGGTTGATGTCGCTGGGTGCGCGTATGCCGCTCGGTGAAGCGAAGATCGCGGTGGCGAGTGAATCCTTGTCCGCGAGTGAACGGAAGAAAGGCAGTTCCTCTTCGCTCGGTTTGATTGACTTGGGGGGATAGACCGTAGCGATGCGCCCGACCATTTCAGCCGGCAGGTCGCCGATGCGAAAATCGATGCGGTTTGGAGTCGCGATCTTATCGTTCCAGAAGCGGCCAAGGCTAATACCTCCGGTGAGTCTTCTTACCACTTCGTCCAGTAAAAATCCGATCGTGCGTGGGTGATAACCGTGACCCTTTCCCGATGTCCAGTAGGGCTGCTGCTTTTCCAACGCGGCGATGACATCTTTATAGGCAAGAATGTGAGGGCGATTCTCCTCGGACAACGCGGGCAAGCCGGATTGATGGGACAGTAACTGAGCGAACGTCAATTTGTTTTCCTGGGCCGCTTTTAATTCCGGCCAGAGATCGGAAACAGGAGAATGCAGCGCGGTGCCGCTTTCGTGCAAGGCAAGAAGCGTAGCGATGGCGGAAGGCCCCTTAGTCACCGACCACACCGGTGTGACGGTGGTTGCCTGCCACGCCCTGTCTTTACTGCGGTTGCACCAGCCGTGGTGAAGCGAAAGGATCTCTTCCCCGTCTTCCCATACCGAAATCGAGGCGCCGAGTTCGTCGCGCTCAGCAAAGTTTTTGAGAAACAGCTTTTCAATCGCGTCTCGCATAGCTCTTGGTCAGGCTTCGAACCCCTTAATGAGAGTGCGGAGTTCTTCGAGGTCCGGATCTTTAAGCGCGCGACGCTTTGAGCATGGATCCATTTCGAAGGACTGCTGGAGCCAGGACAAAGCTGCTTGGGGTTTCCCGAGAGCAAGTTCGTAGCAACCGAGATTGTAAAAGTAGACTGGCTCGTCCTGAAGACTCACAGGACCAGATTGAAGATGCTCGATCGCTTCCCCGGTCCGTTCGAGGGCGTGGAGGCAGTAGGCTCCCTGGATGAAGCCAGCGTGATTTTCAGGGTGAAGATCCACAAGGACTTCGCTGAGGGCGAGCGCCTCGTCGAGTCGACCGCGGTCGAGCTCAATGATAATCCTCATTTCTTGGGCAATGGCAGAGGAACGCTTGTCAGCGGGGAGGTGATTAATTTCCTCCCAGGCTTCGTCAAGCATGCCGAGGTCGATGTAGCCCCGGGTCTTCTCCAACCAGGCCGGTTCGTCCATGAATCACATTTTTTCCGTAGTGCGAATGCCAAGCAGTCCAAGGCCTTTGCGCAGGACTTGTCCCGTCAGTTCACAAAGTGCGAGGCGGGTTTCGCGAACGGCACCTTCTTCTTTAAGAACGGGGCAAGCTTCCCAGAACTTGTGATAAGTCGTGGCCAGTTCGTAGAGATAGTTTGCGAGCGTGTTCGGACGGAAGTCGGAGAGGGCCGCCGGAACGGTTTCGCTGAACTGGGCCAACTTGAGAACGAGGTCCTTCTCTGCATCAGCCGTGAGCGTGATGGCCCCGCCGGGCTCGAAGTCGCTGCCAAGCTTCCGGAATATGGCCCGGGTTCGCACGTAAGCATTGATAAGATAGGGCGCGGTGTTGCCCTTGAGCGCAAGCATGGTGTCCCAGTCAAAGATGTAGTCGGTCATCCGAAACTGGCTAAGCTCTGCGTATTTGACCGAACCGATCCCGATCACTTCAGCGATATCCCTTTTTTCCTTTTCCGAGAAATCCGGATTCTTTTTGTCGACTATTTGATAGGCACGCTCGACCGCTTCGTCGAGAACGTCGGCTAGCTGGACGGTGTCTCCGGATCGAGTTCGCAGCATCTTGCGGTCTTTGCCTAGAATGCTGCCGAAGGGAATGAACTGAAGGTCAGCGTTCTGACCGCGGCGCCTGGATATTTCGAAGATCTGATCGAAGTGGAGTTGCTGGGGAGCCCCGACGACATACCAGGCGGCATCGGCTTTGAGCTGTTTGATACGGTAGTCGATCGTGGCGAGGTCAGTTGTGGCGTAAAGAAAACCACCGTCAGACTTGCGGATGATAGCCGGTTTGTCGGCCATCTTTTCGTCGTCAGGGAAGAAAACGCAGATCGCGCCGTCGGACTCTTCAGCGATACCGGCGGCCATTAACTCGTCGACGAGGGGCGCGAGTTGGCTATTGTAGAAGCTTTCACCAAGCCAGTAGTCGAACTCGATCTCGAGGCGATCGTAGATCTTCTGTAAACCGATCTTGGACACTTCAATGGTCTTTTCCCAGATGGCAAGGTTCTCCTCGTCTCCGCCTTGGAGTTTGACCAGTTCCTCTCGGCAAGCTTCGGCCAGTTCAGCGTCATCCTTTTGCTTTGCATTCACTTCGCGATAGATGCGAAGCAGTTCGGGAATGGGATCGGCTTCGATGGCGGATTTATCGAGCAGGTTTTTCCATCCCCAGATGATCATGCCGAACTGGGTGCCCCAGTCGCCGATGTGGTTGTCGGAGACCACGTTGTTGCCAATAAAACGACTCATGCGAACGAGACAGTCGCCGATGATCGTGCCGCGAATGTGACCTACGTGCATCGGTTTGGCCACGTTCGGTGCAGAAAAGTCAGTGACGATGGTTTGAGGAACCTCAACCTGGGCGACGCCAAGCAGGGCGGGATCATCGAGCAGAGCTTTGAAACGTTCTTCGAGAGCGGTGGTGGTGAGGCGGAAATTGATGAAGCCAGGGCCCGCGATTTCAGGCTTTTCGCTGAATTCACCTCCGTCGAAGGTACCGGCTATCGCCGTCGCAATTTCCCGGGGATTGCGCTTGAGTTGCTTGGCCAGGATCATGGCCGCGTTGGACTGGTAGTCTCCAAACTGGCGATTCTGCGCCTGATCGATCTGGGCGGAGAAGCCTTCGGGCATGTCGTGGGCAAAGTCGGTTTTAGCGAGGGCCGCGTTAAGACGGGAAGCGAGTTGTTGGGCGATGGTTTCAGACATGTCTAATCCGAACGGGTGGAATAACCGGGGGGACAGGCAGGGACGATTAAACAGCGGCAGCGCGCTGGGAAAGAACTTCGATCATTTCGTTTTCGTTGTTTGCTTCGGCGAGACGCTTGCGCGTGTCCGCGCTGTTAAGAATCTTTGCGATCGCAGCTAGCGTCTTGAGGTGCAGGGTGTATTGGGACTCCGGCACGATGAAGAGCACGATGAAATGAACCGGGGCACGGTCGAGCGCGCAAAAATCGACTCCCGGCTTGGAACGGGCAAATATCGCGACGACTTTTTCCAGATCAGGCAGAAAAGCGTGAGGAATGGCGATGCCGCCACCGATACCGGTGCTTCGCTGGTCTTCTCGTGCACGCAAGGCCTCGAGGGCCGGTTCTTTCTGCGACTCTGGAAGTGCCTCGACTTCTACGAGACGGGCAACCATTTCCTCGATTGCAGGCAAGTTCTCTCCGGACTGCAGTTCAGCAATCACGCGTTCCGGAGTCAGTAGTTCCGCCAGAGTCATCGTAATTTCCGCGTCGGACCACGCGAGGTGGCGAGCATAAGCGCGGGTGGGGAGGGATCAAGGCACATTTTACGGGGGTTCAGCTTTACATTCGCGTGGATGGGGCTCCATTGATTCAGTCAATTAACTCCTGAATGAAGCCACGCGTCCTTTTCGTTTGTACTGGAAACGTTTGTCGCAGCCCCATGGCTGAAGGCTGGTTGCGGAAAATGGCGGAGAAGGCTGGCGCCGACATCGAAGTCGCCTCTGCAGGCCTCGGAGCGATGATCGGGTCCCCTCCGAGTCGTAACTCGGTGATCGCAATGAACGAGGAAGGGACTGATATCTCGGGCCAGCGAAGCCAGATGCTGACGCCGGAGATGGTTGAGGAGTTCACTCACATATTTGGCCTCGGCAGCGGTCACATCGAAGCGATTCGCGCTCACTTTCCCGAGGCGCTAGAGAAGACGTTTGTCCTTCGCGAGTTTATTGCCGAGGGCGGACACGATATCGAGGTTCCTGACCCAATTGGGGGGGACTTGGATGAATACCGCGAGACCCGCAAACTTATTCGAGAGGCGATGCCCTCGATTCTGAGTTTCGTCACGACCGGGGACCCGTCTCCGGGCGAGTAGAGAAGTGGGGCCTTGGTGCGCCGAAACGGCCCTTTTGTTCGTATCTGCTTTTGACAAGCTGGGACTCCCGAACTAGCTAACGAACGAAATATTTCAGCTTCACCCCGTCTCATCTCTGCCACTTTAACTCATGGAAAAGCCATCGATTATTATTGGATCCGATCACGGAGGTTTCGAACTGAAGGAGGCCGTTGTGTGCCACTTGGAAAGCAGCGGCTACGAAGTCGAGGATATCGGCTGCTACTCGACCGAATCGGTGGATTATCCTGACTATGCCAACGCTGTTGCAAGTGCCGTGGTTTCCGGAAAACAGGAAATGGGTATTCTTTGTTGCACCACGGGTATTGGCATGGCAATTGCAGCCAACCGGTTTCCCGGCGTTCAGGCCGCAGTAGTGACTGACGCGGAACTGGCCGCTGAGACCCGTGTCCACAATGACACCAATGTGCTTTGCCTTGCCGGCAGCTCCAACACACCCGAAGAGATCAGCGCTATCGTTGATGCCTGGCTCGATGCTGATTTTGAAGGCGGTGGACGTCACGGCCGTCGTGTTGGAAAGATGAATACGTGCGCTACTGCCGTGAGTGCTCCCAAATTGGCTGTTACCGATCCTGAAATTTACGACTTGATCGTAAAAGAGGAAGAACGGCAAAAGGAAAATATCGAGCTGATCGCTTCCGAAAACTTCGCATCCAAGGCGGTCCAGCAAGCGCAAGGTGGCTGCCTGACTAACAAATACGCTGAGGGATATCCCGGAAAGCGTTGGTATGGCGGTTGCGAAAACGTAGACGTTGTGGAGACCCTCGCGATCGAGCGGGCCAAAGAACTTTATGGGGCGGGATTTGCTAATGTGCAGCCTCACTCCGGTTCCCAGGCAAACGCCGCCGTCTATTTCAGCGTGCTGGAGCCGGGAGACAAGATCTTGACGATGGATCTCAGTCACGGCGGGCACCTCACTCACGGACATTTCGCCAATTTTTCCGGCAAGCTTTATGAAGTGGAGCACTACGGTGTTTCCGAAGAGACCGAGACGATTGACTACGATGCGCTCGCGGTTGCGGCCAAGGAATATCAGCCCAAAATGATCACAGCGGGTGCCTCGGCTTATTCGCAGATCATTGACTTTGCCCGGATGCGGGAGATTGCTGATTCCGTGGGGGCCTATCTCTTTGTTGACATGGCTCATATCTCCGGCCTCGTCGCAGCCGGTGTCCACCCGTCGCCGATTGAGCACGCTCATTTTGTTACCACGACAACCCATAAGAGCCTCCGTGGGCCACGTGGAGGTCTCATACTGTCAAACGACTCCGACCTCGCCAAGAAGATCGATTCGCTCGTCTTCCCAGGAACACAGGGTGGACCGCTCATGCACGTGATCGCTGCGAAAGCCGTTTGCTTCTTGGAAGCGCTCCAACCTGGGTACAAGGAATACCAGGCCCAGATTGTAAAGAATGCTGTGGCACTGGCTGAGAGGATGAAAGGGTATGGTTACCGAATCATTTCCGGAGGCACCGAAAACCACCTCTTCATGGTCGACCTTCGTCCGAATGGCCTTAATGGCAAAATTGTCCAGGAGACACTCGACGAAGCCGGCATCACCGTGAATAAGAATTCCATCCCTTTCGACACCGAAAGCCCTTTCAAAGGCGGTGGTATTCGTATCGGAACCCCAGCCGTGACGACTCGCGGGATGAAAGAAGCCGAGATGGAGAAGGTCGGTGATCTTATCCACAAAGCTATCACCCATCGCGGAGATGCGGCCAAGCTTGAGGCGATTCGCGAGGAAGTGAAAGCGCTCAACGAAGATTTTCCCCTTCCGTAACGGGGAACCGGGCAAATCCGACAGTCCAGTTTGACCCAGCAGGGTTAGGTCATTGACCTAACCCTGTTTTTGAGGAAATAGCTTTGTTTCGGCCAAGGAGTGTTTCTACTGAGGTCATTAACGTTGTTTTCTGCTCTAAAAACGCAAACTTTCGAGTTATACTGATGGTGCGCCGCCGGAAAATTGCCATTTTTGATTAAAGTTGAAGATTTTCCGGTTGTTTTTCCCGGAAAAATTGCGATTTTTTTCGAAACAACCCAACTTTCACTATGGCGAATTCAAAACTTGAGGAAATGGATGGCGCTCAGGCGCTCATCACGACGCTCAGCGAACTGGGCGTTGAATACGTTTTTGGATACTCTGGCGGCGCTGCTCTTCCGATCTTCGACGCGTTGGAAACAGTCGAATCGAATATTAAATTTGTTCTCACCCGCCATGAGCAGGGAGCAACCCACATGGCCGATGGATATGCCCGTGCCACCGGAAAACCTGGCGTTGTTCTTGTGACCTCGGGTCCAGGGGCCGGAAATACCATCACCGGTATCATGACAGCCCAGATGGATTCTGTGCCGATGATTATCCTGAGTGGACAGCAGGTTACGTGGATGTTGGGTAAAGATGCCTTCCAAGAAGCCGATATTTTCGGAATCACCATCCCCATCGTGAAGCACAATTACCTGGTGCGCGAAACCAACGAGCTTCCCAAAGTGGCTCGCGAGGCTTTTCATATTGCAACAACAGGTCGGCCCGGACCTGTGTTGATCGACGTGCCGAAAAATGTGAGCCAGTCACCCTTCACGGGCGATCTAGAGGCTGAGATCGACCTTCCTGGTTACAAGCCCGAGAAGGCTATGGATATCGATTCTTCTTCTCTGGAACAGGCAGCCCGTCTTATCAACCTGGCGAAGAAGCCTGTGATTCTAGCCGGACATGGTGCCATGATTGCCGGTGCCGAAGCCGAACTGATGGAGCTTGCCAGCCGGACTGAGAGTCCTGTGACCTCTACGCTTCTCGGTAAAGGTGTCTTTCCCGAGTCGCATCCGCTCTCTGTCGGTATGCTGGGCATGCACGGAACAGCCTACGCAAATAAGGCAATCTGTGAATGTGACCTTTTGATCAATGTGGGTTCCCGTTTTGATGATCGAATCATCGGGCAGGCTGAGAAGTTCTGTGCCCAAGCCAAGATCATTCACATCGAGATCGACAGTGCGGAGGTCGGTAAGATGATCGTCCCGGACGTTGCCGTGGTTGGTGACGCCAAAGTGGCACTAACGCAACTGCTCCCGATGATTGAGCAGGCGGATCGCGCCGACTGGCTCGAGCATATCAACGGCTACAAGAAGAAGTATCCACTCGGCTACAGGAAGCAGGGTGGACTTCGTATGCAGCAAGTGCTCGACGAAATTCACGAACTAACCAACGGGGAAGCTATCATCACCACAGATGTGGGACAGCATCAGATGTGGGCCGCCCAGTTCTATCTCAACGAGGCTTCGTTCAAATGGATCAGTTCTGGTGGTGCCGGCACTATGGGGTTCGGTTTTCCTGCCGCGATCGGGGCACAGTTTGCCTGCCCGGATGAGACGGTGATTGCCGTAGCCGGTGACGGTGGATTCCAGATGACGCTTTGTGAAATCGCGACGGCAGTGATTCACAAACTGCCGATCAAGATTCTCGTGCTCAACAACCACTACCTCGGTATGGTTCGCCAGTGGCAGGAGCTGTTTTTCGAGAACCGTGAAAGTGGGGTGGATCTTGAGGGTAACCCTGATTTCGTCAAGTTGGCGGAGGCTTATGGATGTAAGGGGATCAACATCAAGCGCCCGGCTGATGTGAAGAAGAAGCTTCAGGAAGCTCTCGATTACAATGACGGTCCGGTTCTGATCAACGCCGAGTGCGTGAAGACCGACAACGTGTTCCCAATGATCCCGGCTGGTGCTGCTCTCGAAGATATGCTGATCGAGCCGCCCAAGCATAAGATGGCTAAACCGGTTGGTTCTACCTGATCCGCGCCGCCCGGACTAATTCTTATTACCTTTTACTTATTTGTTCGAAATGAGCCGAACCATAACTACTTCAGATAAGAAGCCTGCGCCTCGTCCTGACATTATCGGCGGGCACACGCTCAGCATGTTTGTGAACAACAAGCCCGGGGTGCTTATGCGCATCTGCCAGATTTTTGCGCGCCGTGCCTACAACATCGATTCGCTGGTTGTTTCCCAGGGGCGTGACCCGCGTTTTTCCCGACTGACTCTCGGTATCAGCGGTGATCCTGCTGGGCTGCCCCAGATTATTCTTCAGTGTGACAAGCTGATCGATGTGATTCACTGCTACGAACACACTCCGGACGATTCGGTTGTCCGCGAGCTGGCCCTCGTCAAGGTGAGCGTCGAAGGTGGCGAGAAACGAACTGAGGTCCTCCAGATTGTCGAGCACTTCGGTGGAAAAACGGTCGACCTGAGCGAAGCTTCCATGATTATTCGGGTTGAAGGTGCCAGCGACAAAGTGGATGCTGCGATTCGACTACTGAACAACTACGACATTGTCGAAACGGTTCGCACTGGTAAAGTGGTGATGGCTCGTGGCGAGCAGTCCACTTGAAAATACTCTTTGAAGATTTCTAACGGGGCGGGTTCAAGGTGGCTCCGCCATTGCTGACTTCTTTTCAAGCGTTCATCGAACCAGAGCTTCATCCCGTTCGCGAGCAGCCGTGTAAGTGTGGAAATAAGACGGACAGGCCAACAGGTCATTTGGTGGATAACAAAGCGACAACGGTGTCCTTCAGAGCGCGGTTGGTGGCAAGCGCCTCACCGCCATTGATATTTCCTTCGTTTCCGGCCCAGTCTCCAAAGTATCCACCGGCTTCTCTAAAAATAGGGGGGAACGGTCCGCAGTCCCAAACAGCCATTACCGGATCTAGCATGACTTCAGCACGGCCGGTTGCGACTAAGAGGTATCCGTAAGCATCGCACCAGCCAGCATTGTAGTAGACCGCCTTTTGGAGCCGTTCCCAAGCGTTCCCTTTTCCATTTTGAGCGAAATATGCGGTATCGATGTGGGCGCAGACAGCTCGATCAATCGTTTCGACGTCAGAAACGGAACAGGGCTTGCCGTTCCATAGGGCTCCTTCACCAGTGGCTCCAGAAAGCATTTCGTCGAGCGCAGGGAAATAGGCACAGCCGACTTCGACAGTGCCGTTGATTTCCAGGGCGATAAGAACGGCGTAGAGCGGCACTCCATGAACGAAAGACTTGGTGCCATCGATGGGATCGATGATCCAGCGGTATTTGGAATTACCGTCGGTCGCACCGAATTCCTCCCCGATGATTTCATGGTCGGGATAGGTCTCGACGATTCGTTTTCTGATCAATTCCTCAGCTCCGCGGTCGGCCACTGTGACAGGCGTGTCGTCACCCTTGAACTCAGGCGTGGCTTCGACTGTGAGAAAATATTTGAGAGTCAGTTGGCCCGCTTCGCGAGCAGTGGTTTCGGCGAACTGGCGGAACTCGGATAACATTGTGTCAAGGGGAGGGAGTGGTGAAAAAGATTACTGGGACAGCGGGGGAGCCTTAGCGGCGGTGACCTTGGCTTCGCTGGAGGGAATTGCGTCAGCCTCAAGATCACCAAGTGCGAATTGGATACCGTCGAGCATATGCAGGAGCACTGTCTCGTTGGCGAATGTCATGTCATTGTGACCGAGGTTAGTGTAGAAGAGACGTCCCTTGCCAACTTCGCGGCACCAGGATACCGGGACATCAATCGTCGTCGGATCAGCAGGAACTTTGTCTTTAAACTTATCATTCTTGAGCGGCTTCGCATTCTCGGGGTGAGACATGTCGAGGCTCAGGAGCACGCGAAGGCGTTCACGTCCCTGAAAGGACTCAGGCTTGTACCAGTAGATTTCGTCTTTGTGCCAGAAACCCTCCCCGCCGAAGGCAGCGTTAAGAGTGTTCTCTGGGTCGTCGAGTTTGAAAGCCCAAGTGCCTCCGGCAGTCCAGGGGTGTCCATTGAAAACACCGCCGATCAGTGCAATGCCCTCTTCCCATTGTTTAAAGTTGTCGCCGGCGGCATGGATGCCAATGATCCCTTTGCCGTTGTTGATGAAGTCGAGGATAACTTTCTGCTGGCTTTCACTGGGAACGAGATTGGTGGTGTTGTTAAAGAGAATGGCATCGTAGTCGGCGAGATTCTCTTCTGTGAAAACGCTGTAGTCGTCGGCGAGATCAACGGAGAAAGCACCGGTTTGCTCAGCGATCTGCTTGAGAGCGTAGTTGCCGAATGGAATCGAGGTGTGAATGAAACCTTCGCAACGCCAGAAGGCGAGAATCTTGCGGTCTGACTTCGGCTGAGCGGTTGCGTCAGGGATGTTCGCAGCAATCTCTTCTTTCGCAACGTCGGTCGGATTGTCGCCGAAGCGCGCGGCTGCCTTTTCGGGCCAGGTTTTGGGTCCCTCCTTCTTCTTCTGCGCCAGGGTCGTTCCCAGCACGGCAAGGAGGCTGACAGAAAGTGTGATGGCAAGTTTGTTCATGGTTTTGAGTGTAGCGGGATTGAATCTTTGGCAATAGATCTAAAGGCGTTTTTTTGCCCGGTTAAAACGGCTGCGGCGGCTGACGGCATTGTCTTTTTCTTCCTCTTTCGGTGAAGGTGGAGCAAGAGATTCCAGAGCTGGTTCCGGTTTCTCCTCTGCGGGGGCTTTCTCTTCCTCCTGAGCCGCTCCTTTCTTGGATGGCTTAGGAGATTTCAGCCTGGACGGGTTGTAGGCCGGTAGACGCCAACCGGTGCGTGTGGCAAAAGCTTCCACTAGGAAGAGAAGCAGGGCAGCGATAATAAACCAGGCTTTGACGGACTCGTAGCCTGGAGATGGCGGCTTTCTCCAGGCACCAGTGAGATCAAGAATTTCACTTCCTCCAGTGGTGGTAGCCGTTTCCTGAAGTTCTAAAAGGCGTGCTTCGTCGAAGGCCCATTCCGCTGCCGCTCCCGCCACGACCGGGCCAAATGGAATCGCTGCTCCGGCGATTTTCACGGATCCGCGCACCGGTTCGTTTTCTTTAAGTGACGTTTTCACCGAATAGTGTCCCGGTGACAGTCTCTCCCATGTGACCGGCTCCGACTCGATTCTGCCGTTGCCCCGGCTCAGCATAAGTTCGGGAGGCTGTTCAGCAAATCGGGAAGTCCATTCCTCAGTGTTGTAGAGCAGGTCGATAGTCAGTTCGGTGCCGGTCAAATTATGTCTCAGGCCAATCCCCGGAGGAACGTCTTCGCCCATGAGCCAGCGGGTCAGGGTCTGGAGGAAGTCGCCGTAAAGTTCCCAGCTTCGAATAGTTTCAGAATAGTCACCGCCAAGGGGAAAGGAGACCGCTGCCGTTTTGCCGATGCCGCGGCGACCAAATGCGACAAGAGGAGCGCTGTAGGTATCAGTCGTAACCACGGCGGCTTCGTCTCCCTCGCGGATATAACTGAGATTGTATCCGTCGATCTGCCCTGGCCATTCCAAATCTGTCCGGGCGAACTCATACCAGCGCCCCGTCGATTGAGTGCCAACGATGTCGTCAATGAATGTGGACCTGGCAACAGTGACAGTTTCCTGAGCAAAAATGTTGGGAATGTCTCCGGGCACATCTGTGAAGAACATGCGGCCGCCGCCTCGTTTGGAGATATCCTCAAGAAAGGCAGCATCGGGATCGCTTCGATTTCCAAGTCCTATGACACTGACCGTTGCTCCGTCGGCCGACATCTCGTTGAGAAGCTCTTTGTATTTGCCTGGCTCCTCAGAGTCAGCTGCGTCACTGAAGAGAATCATATGGCGCTGGCCGACGTCGGCTTTCTGCAACTCCTTCCAGGCAGCGCTCATGCCGGTGTAGACGAAGATTCCGCCACCCATCGATTCGATACTGCGGATGCGGCTGAGCAGTTCACCCCGACTGGTTCCCACATTGAGTAGTCCCGTGACATCGTGCGCGAGACTGTCGACAGCGAAAACGGTGACAGCATCCATGTCCCCAAGCAGTTCGACGGCCCGGGCGGCACCTTCATTGGCGAGCTGCATCTTCGAATGACCGGAAGGCGTAGTCATGCCCATAGAGCCGGAGCGGTCCATGACAATACCCATGGCGACAGAGAGTTTGCGGTGCTCACTCTTGAGCTCCATTGTCACCGGGAGAAGGGGATCCAAAGCGGACTGATAGTAGCCACCGGAACCGAAACTGTTTTTGCCACCGGCCATGAGAAGGCCTCCGCCTTGTTCGTTCACAAAAAAGTCGAGCGAAGTCAGGAAATCGTTGGGTAGTTCGTAGGAGGGTACATTATTCAGCACGACAGCACAGGCGCCGGTCAGTATTCCCGGGCTGATTGACAGGGTGTCTTCGATCATGTCCACCGCAAAGCCTTGCGAACGCAGCACTTTGGCCATGGGATCATCGATGTAGTTAGTCAGAAGAACGATGCGTGGACCCGACACTACTTCGACCCATTTTTCCTGGCGATTGTTTCCTTCGTGAGCATCGGTTTCGGGTTTGATTGTAGCGACATATTGGTGGGCACCGGGTTGAACAATTCGATCTGAGAAACGCAGTCGTCCACGGCCGTTCTCGACCTCCACGTTCCTTGTGAACAGCGTTTTGCCTGCCCGCGATACCGTTACAGGAACCGTTCCCGTTGCGTTGGCTGAGATCACGGCATCGACGATGAAGGGTTCACCGGGTTGGACGCGGGTCCGGAAATTCAGCTCGGCGACCTGGTAATCGACGACTTCAGGAGGACGAAGTTGGCGGTAGTCGAGCGGAATTCCCTCCTTGAGCAGTTTCTCAGTGATACCTGTGAGCGGTTCGGTGCTGTAGCCGTCTGTAAATACGAGGAGACGATTGTGCTTGGTCTGATCCATCCTCGCGAGTGCGTCACGAATCGCCAGTGAAGTTCGAGTGAGGCTCCGGTTGCCACTAAAGATGGAGTTTTCCGTATGGGTGGTGGGGATGACCTCGGCAGCATAGTCGAGGAAGTTCACCCGGTAGTCGGATCCGGGTTTGGAGTTTTCGAGTAGTTCTTTCCATTCTCGCTCTCCGGCATTGACCATTTCCCGGGCTGAGGCTGATCTATCGAGAAGAACCCAGAGATCCATCCCACCTCGTTTGAGCTTGATCAGCGGGTCGCAGATGGCGAAGATGAGAAGGAGGATGAGAATGATTCGGAGCGGCCGCCAGAGCTCAAGCCGCCGAAGTAACCACGTGGCGAGGAAGAGGAGAGGGATAAGTAGAAAAAATTGGGGAGAAGCAAAGGACATTCCTAGGTAATGCCAGGAAGTGTAGGGATTT
>PKCI01000230.1 GCA_002862135.1 Verrucomicrobiota bacterium
ACCACGCCCCAGATCGCCGTCACGACCGGTTGAACCAAGAGTGTTACCGCAGCAAGACTGGCCGGCACGCCACCAAGCCCATAGGCGATCAACCCCTGCCCGCAGGCGTGAGCCAAAATGCCAATGCCAAGCAACGATCCCCACACTTCGAAACTCCCGGGCCAGAAAGGATCTGGATGGAACCACGCAATCGGAAACAAAATCACGGCTGCCACCGCACTCGCCCAGAACAACAGAACCGGCGCCGAGTGTTCCCGCCGGTAGCGCTTAATCGACAACTGGTAGGACGCATAGAAGACCGCCGTAACCAGCGCGAGGCAGTCACCAAAGACCGGGTTGCCATCCGTCGGTGGCACCCGGGTCGATGAACTCAATATCAACAAAGCCATTCCTCCAAAGGCGGCAACGGCCCCGATGATGAACTTCCTCCCGATCTGTTCCTTCCAGACCAACCAGGCAAACAGCGTGACCCAGAGAATTGAAATGTTTGCCAGCAAAGTCGAATTCGCGGCCGAAGTATGATCGAAAGACCAGTGCCAGGCCCAGAAATCCGCTGCAAAGAAAGCGCCCGGTAACCAGATCCACATGGCCCCTTTTTGAAACTCACCTACCCTCGGCAGGATACGCTTCCGCTGAAAAGCAAACATCACCCCGATCGCCACGGCCCCCAGGGCCACCCGCCAGAAAGCCGAATCCCACATCCCGATTCCGCCTTCCCCGCGATTTGCGAGGACTGCAAAGATCGGCGCAAATGAAATGCACAGCGCCCCGCCCATCACCCCGAGCAGGTGAGGGATCGAAACAGAATAATGGCTGTGATGTGGTGAATCGCTCATCCCTATCGTTTCTATTGCCGAAACTCCGCGCCGGTGCAGTGGCAACTGTGGCATACAATCTCAGCCCCTGCATGACGCGCTCACGCCCAATTATCTCTCGAAATCTGTCACCGCCCCGATAACATTTTTGTATGAAACTCCCCGCTCTGATCTTGGCCGCCATCGCCTTTGGCGGCACCGCGTTAGCCGAAACACTACTCGTTAACATCAAGGGTGCTGAGGTTGAAGTTTACAAGAAGGCTTCCGGTGACGACCTCCGCATTTACCGTCTCGATCCCGAAGGACACGACCCGAAGACGGACAAGCGCCCCGCTGTCGTGTTCTTCTTTGGTGGAAGCTGGAACGGTGGCTCAGTCGCCCAGTTCGAACCCCACGCCAATTACCTCGCTGGCCGCGGCATCGTTGCTTTCCTAGCCGACTACCGGGTTAAATCGCGTCAGAAAACCCCTCCCCTCGCTTGCGTGGAAGACGGCAAATCAGCGATCCGCTGGGTCCGCCAGAACGCTGAGCGCCTCGGCGTCGATCCTGACAAGATCATTGCGGGCGGCGGCTCCGCCGGGGGACACGTCGCCGCTACCACCGGAATCTGTGACGGGCTCGAAGGCCCTAACGAAGACCTCTCAATTTCATCGAAGTCCGAGGCATTGCTTCTCTTCAACCCGGTCTACGACAACGGACCCGACGGCTACGGCCATGACCGGATCACCGAGTGGTTCCCCGCTATCTCCCCAGCCCACAATATCACGAAGGGCGATCCGCCTACGATTGTATTCCTCGGATCCGAAGACAAGCTGATCCCGGTATCCACGGCCAAGAAATTTCGCGATGACCAGGAAGCCCTTGGCATCAAATCCGAACTCCATGTTTACGAAGGAGAGCCTCATGGCTTCTTCAATTTGAAGCTTGGCCAGGGCAAGAAGGAGCACTTCATCGACACCATCCTGAAGACCGATGCCTTCCTCGTCGATCTTGGCTACCTCGAAGACGAAGCCGACAAAGCCCTGCTCGAGAGCATCAGTGAAACAGCAAAAAAGTAAGTGATGTCGATTCCCGTGCTCGATTGTTCTGCTACCTGGAAGGGCGATGAACTCGTCACCCGTGATGGTTGGGGCAAAAACTTCGCCGATGCCAATTCCGACTGGATCCGCGACGAACTGGAAGATGGCAGCGGAGCTGTGTTCCTCAAAGGCTTCCCTGTGGACGGTCATAACAAGGACAGTGCGCGAGCTGCCTTCCTCGAATGGTCCGCAACCATCGGCACCCCGCTCTCACAGAACGAAAAAGGCGATACCGTCTTCGACGTTTCCGACGCCGGCTTCGGGCAGAACGACCCGAGAACACGAGGACCTAACACCAACAAAAGGCTCTCTTTCCATACCGACCGGTCCGACGTCATTTCATTCCTCTGCTGGAAGCAGGCTCGATCCGGCGGCGAAAACCAGTTGGTGAGTTCGCTCCATCTCTACAACGAGATCGCCCGTCGCCGGCCCGACCTGCTTGAGGTGTTGATGGACAACTTCACTTACAAGCGGCACACGGTTGACCTTGGCAATGACCAGGCTTGGTGTGAGCAACCGATCTTTTCGTTTCAGGATCGCCATTTCGCCTGCAGCTTTCTTCGTGTATTGATCAACCGCGCCCACCAGGACCCGGAACTGCCCGACCTCACCGACGCGCAGATTGAGGCCATGGACCTGCTCGAAGCCATCGCCGAAGAGTCCGGCAACGCCTGCCACTTTCTCCAGGAACGCGGCGACGTGCTCCTCGTTAACAACTGGACCCTACTCCATCGTCGCTCCGCCTTCGAAGACTTCGAACTTCCCGAAGAGAAGCGCTGCCTTTTCCGGATCTGGCTCAGCATGCCGAACAGTCGGCCGCTCGACCCGCGCTTCGAAGCCAACTTCGGAGCCACCGGCGCCGGCCAAATTCGAGGCGGCTTCCGCACCCGGTAATCCCGCCAATGAATGGCATCACTGATGCTGAAACGAGTCACCTGCTCTCCGCTATTCTCTCCCAGATCTACCCTCATTCCCATGAACCTTACCGGTCAACAACTCATCGGTTATCGCGAATCAGATGAATCAAACGAAGTTTTTCCCGCACTGGATCCACGCAACGGCTTCGGACTGGAAACGGTTTTCCACGAAGCCACCAAAAAAGAAATCAACGAAGCCGTCGCCCTGGCTGACAGCGTGTTTGGCGAATTTCGCGACCGGCTCGCTGAAGCGCGGGCTGACTTCCTGGAGGCAATCTGCGAAGAAACCATGGCGCTGGGCGACGAGTTGCTGGAGCGCGCTTCGGCCGAAACCGGTCATCCGCTGGCGCGCTGCGAAATGGAGCGCACCCGTGCCGTCAACCAGGCCTACGTGTTTGCCGAGCTGATCCGCGAAGGCTCCTGGGCCGATGCCCGCATCGACCTGGGCGATCCGACCCGACAGCCTATGCCCAAACCTGACGTGCGCAGCGTTATGCAGCCCATCGGACCGATTGCCGTCTTCGGAGCGAGCAACTTCCCAATCGCTATCTCCGTTCTCGGAGCCGACACCATTTCCGCCTTCGCTGCCGGCTGCCCGGTAGTGGTGAAGGCGCATCCCGCTCACCCCGGCACCTGCGAACTCGCCGCACGCGCTATCATCGCCGCAGCGAAACGGACGAACATGCCCGAGGGTGTCTTCTCCATGGTCCAGGGTCGCACCACCAATGTCGGCACCTGGCTGGTCCAGCACCCGAAGATCATGGCGGCCGCCTTTACCGGCTCCCTTGGAGGAGGCCGGGCCCTCATGGACGTCGCCGCTGCCCGCCCGGTTCCGATTCCCTTCTACGCCGAGATGGGCAGCGTGAACCCCATTTTCGTGCTCCCCGGCGCTCTCAAGGAACAGAAGGAACAGATCGCCACCGGCTTCGTGTCCGCCCTGACCATGGGAGTCGGCCAGTTCTGCACCAATCCCGGAGTCGTGGCCGGGATGGAATCCGACGACTGGGATGAATTCTCCGAACTCGTTGCCGAGAAAGTCGCAGACTTTGCCCCGGCCACTATGCTGCATGCCGGCATTCACTCCACCTACACCACCGGCATTGAGAGTCGTGATGAAAGCGAAGACCTCGAGTTGCTAGGCAAATCATCGGCCAAACCCGATCCCGAGGCCTGTGAGGCTGCGGCTTATGTCTACCAAACCAGTCAGCAGGGTATCATGCGTGACCCAAGCCTGTTGGATGAGCTTTTCGGACCCGCTTCCACCCTGGTAAACTGCGGCAGCGTCGAAGACATGGTGGCTATTGCCGATAAAATCGACGGCTCGCTCAGCGCCAGCGTTCACGGCACCGACGAAGACCTCATTGAATTCCGCCCCTTGCTCAAAGTGCTGCAGCGCAAGGCAGGTCGACTCATTTTCAACGGTTACCCGGTTGGCATCGAAGTCTGCCACAGCATTCATCACGGAGGCCCCTACCCCGCCGCTTCCCACAGCTTCTTTACCAGCATCGGGACGCGCTGCATCCAGCGCTTTGTCAGGCCCGTCTGCTATCAGGACTGGCCGGATGCCCAGTTGCCCATGGCCCTGCAAAACTCGAATCCCCGCGGTGTCTGGCGCCTCGTCGACGGCAAGCGAACCAACGAAGCTCTCGAGCTCTAGCGTTTCCGGTTCAGCCGCGATCACGGGTTTGTCCCTTCCCCCGCCTTCCCTCATGATCGCGCCATGAATCGCCGTCGCTTCGTTTCCCAGTCCACCCTCGCCCTCGGGGCTGCCTCGCTCTCTTCTCACCAAACCACCGCCAGCGCCGGTGCCATGTCCGACCGTCTCAAGAAGGCGGTCAAATACACCATGGTCGATCAGCCTGACATGTCTGCTAAAGACAAATTTGTCATGCTCAAGGAACTCGGCTACGACGGGGTCGAGCTCCGAACTGATCACAAGGATGAATTGAAGACCTTTCTCAAGGCGGTCGATCAGTCAGGGCTGCCGGTTCACGGAACGGTCAATTCCAGCAACCCCGATCTCGAAACCGCAGTGAAGTTCTCAAAAGACGTCGGCGGCGACAGCGTTCTTTACGTGGCCCGCTACGACAGAAAACGACCGCTGATGGATAGCTGGAACGAAAACAAAGCCATCATCCAGAAAGGTCTCGCTGCTGCCGAAAAACACGAGGTGAAGATTCTCGTCGAAAACGTCTGGGCCGGGTTCATCATCAGCGCCCTCGACGCTGAGAGATTCAACGACGAGATCAATCACCCCTGGTTTGGCATCTATTTTGACGTCGGCAACAACGTCCGATGGGGCGTCCCGCAGCACTGGATCGAACTGCTGGGCGATCGCATCGGCAAGCTCGACATCAAAGAATGGAACGAAAAACTGCATTCTTCGGAGGGCCTTCGTTCCGGATTCAAATCAGAGCTCGGAGAGGGCACCATCAACTGGCCGGCCGTCTGCGAATCGCTGCGGGGAATTGATTTCAAAGGGTGGGCCACAGCGGAGGTGCCAGGCGGTAACCGCGAAAGACTGGCTGATATCGCCGCGCGCATGGACAAAATCCTCGAACTCTCCTAGCTTCACTTTGCCCGAATCACGCCTGAGATTTTTCCGAAAGGAGTTGGCTTTTGCCAAATCTACGAGACACTGGAGATGTCCGAACCCGGACGTTTCACCCCTTTTTCCCGGCAAATTGCTTCTGCTTCAGCCCATACTGACTCACGCAACCCGATTTTCCTGGATGGAGTCCTGGCGTTTGGGATCACCGGACAGCACTGTGAGTTATTGAATCAATGAAATTGTACATCGGCAACATGCCCTACGAGACCTCGGAAATCGAACTACGCGAATTTCTGTCTGAATACGAACCTATTGTCGATCTGCATATGCCGCTCGATCGCGATACTGGCCGCCCTCGTGGGTTTGCCTTTGTCACGCTCTCCAGCCGTGAAGTTGGAGAAGCGGCAATAAATAATCTCGAAGGAGCAGAATTTGGTGGACGCCCACTTCGTGTCCGCGAAGCCGAAGATCGCCCCCGTGGCGGCGGTAATCGCGGTGGTGGCGGTGGTCATCGCGGTGGTGGCCACCGAGGTGGCGGCGGTTACGATCGTGGTCGACGAGAAGACCGCGGCGGCGGACATCGTGACCGTGGCGACCGTGGCGACCGTGGCGACCGTGGCGACCGTGGCGACCGTGGCGACGGAAAGCGCTATCGCAGCATCTAATAAAGGCCCCTGCACCCCGGGAAAGCAGAGGGGACTATCTGAACATTTCTCATGACCCTCGGGTCACACGCGACTCGTTTCCTCTGCCCGCAAAACAAACGTGAAACTCACGTTTGCCGTTCATCTCCCAAGAATTCATTATGTTCCCTAACATTCCTTTTGACCGAGTGAACTGGTTTACCAGTTCCTTCCTCGTGGTGACTTTGCTCACCACCCTGATCGGCACGCCCATTTATTTCGCCCACTATGGATTTGATCCGGTCATCATCGGAATGTTTTTCGTATTCTTCCTTTTCACCGGAATGAGCATCACGCTCGGTTATCACCGCTTGTTCGCCCACAAAGCCTTCAAAGCAAAGAAGCCGGTCAAGCTTTTCACCCTGCTTTTCGGCGCTGCCGCTTTTGAGGACTCAGCACTCGACTGGGCTTCCGATCACCGCATCCATCACAAGTATGTTGATAGGGATGACGACCCCTATGACATCTCCAAGGGATTCTTCTGGGCCCACATGGGGTGGATATTCTTCAAGCTCTACCCCCGTGAACTCAGCAACGTCAACGATCTCAGGAAAGATCCTCTCGTGATGTGGCAGCATCGCTATCACCGCATCATCGGGGTCACCGTAGGAATCATTCTACCAACAGTTATTGGAGCCATCTATAACGGCGCAGAGGGAGCTCTTGGTGGCTTTCTCGTTGGAGGCATCACCCGCCTCGTGGCCGTGCAGCACTGCACCTTCCTGATCAACTCTCTTTGCCACACGATGGGTTCACGCCCTTACGACTCCAAAACCAGCGCTCGCGACCACTGGTTCATGGCCATCTTCACCTTCGGCGAGGGCTACCACAACTATCACCACTCCTTCCAGCACGACTACCGCAACGGAGTGAAGCCATGGCAGTGGGACCCCACCAAGTGGGCCATCTGGACGCTCGATAGGCTGGGCCTCGTTTCCGATCTTCGTCGGGTGCCCGAAGAGAAAATCGTTCTTGCTGAACTTCGCGAGATCAAGAATCAGACCGAAGCCCAGATTGCCGACAATCACGGCTGGAAGATTATCACCTGCCCGACGCGGCAGGAAGCCTACCAGAAGCTGGTCGAGATGTCTCATCAACTCGCTGAAGGCTACCATGAGCTCGAGAAAGCCGTGGGAGACCGCATCAAAATGTCAGGTGAAAATCTCGCTTACTGGCGTGACCAGACCGCGCGCGCAGCGGAACAGCTCACCATGATGCGCCACCTCCAGGCCGGACTGGTCGCCTGATTCACAGGCGACTGTCGGGGCCGACCAAAATCTGTCCCCGGTGGACAATTTTAAAGACTTGTCTCGAGGCAAGAGCCCTGCCAAAGTTCGCAGTCCGAAATTTTCTCCTATGGCTGAAACCATCTCCCTCAAAACCAATGTTGAGCTGGGCGTTGTACCCACTCATATCAAATTCGTTGGAGGCCTCGTCCCTGACGACAACGGCCGTCTTCCGCGCAGCGATGCGGGCAAATTGCTCGTGGTGGAAGAGATGGCGAAGCTGACCGCAGCTTCGCCGGTAAAAATCCAAAGCGCCCAGGTTACTGCTTTCCCCGGCGTCGACGGCAGCGACATGGACGACCTTTTCAGCGGACTTCGCGCCCTCGATCTGGAGGTTCATATCATCATGATGGTCGGCGGTGCCGATCCAATGAATCCAGACGATGAGGACGCGGTTGTTGAAATGCTCAAAACCGGAATCGAAGTCGCCAAAAAATACGGTATCTCCCAGGTTGCCTCCACCTCCATAGAAGAATGGATGAAGCCCGGCGCTGCACCGAAGATCGGCGCTGAGTTCGAAGCCGCTGTTAAGCAGAACGCAAAGGTCCACACCCGGGTCTACCGCGAGTGTGACGTCGCCAACAGCAGCGTGAAGCACTGGCACATCGAGTTTCTCCGCGGCGGTGAATTCCAGACTTTTACCGATGTGGCCAAGTGCTGGGAGATCGTGAAGGCTGCCAACGAAGATCTCGGCACCAAGTTCTTCAAGATCATGATCGACGCGGCTCACTGCGGTGATTCCGATCTCACTATTCCTGAAAACGAAGATCTGATCGCTCAGGTCGCTGCCTCCGATGAAATGGGCATGTTCCACGCCTCTTCAAAGACCACTCGCGGCTGCCTCAGCACGGACGACGGCTGGATCGGGGCTCTTATGGCCGCTGCTGCGAAGACTGGCAAACTGGAATATGTCTTTGTCGAGCTCTTCCACCATGAAGACCCAGCCCTTGAAGGCCTTCGAGAACTTGATCCCGGCCACGGAATCGATACCACCGATGGTCGCAGCTATAGCGAAGCCGTTCTCGACGGAGTCGAGTGGGTTTCCCGCCGTCTCAACAACCTAGTGGCTCGTGGCGTCCTAAAGAACTGAAGTTCTTCCTGCGATCGAATCACCGGGTTGCGCAGGAGCGCGAGCCTGCGGCGTCACGAAATACGGTAGCGTGGACGCTGGTGTGTGCTCATCAACCCAACTGACCCATGCTTGTCAAAGTCGCCCTACCGCTGATCCTCGCCTTTATCATGTTTTCGCTTGGTCTTGGCCTGCGCGGGTCCGACTTCACCCGGGTGGTCAAGTTCCCGAAGGCTTTCGGCACCGGACTTTTCAATCAACTCATCCTGCTTCCGATCATCGCTTTCGCCATTGTGATGGCATTTGAGATCTCGGGGGAATTGGCCGTCAGCGTGATGATCCTTTCTTTCTGCCCAGGAGGTGTGACATCGAACGTTCTCACCCGACTGGCCAACGGCAACACGCCTCTTTCGATTTCGCTCACCGCCGTCACCAGCCTGCTCTCCATCGTGACGGTCCCCTTGCTCGTTGCCCTTTCGGTGAAGCACTTCATGGGCGTCGAGGGGCCGCAAGTCAACGTGACCGCCCTCGGCATTAAGATGTTCCTCCTGACCGCAGTTCCCGTTGGCCTTGGCATGTTGCTGACCGCTAAAGCACCGGGTGTAGTGGAAAAAATCTCGAAGACAATTTCACGGATCGCATTGGTGCTCTTTGTCCTCATCATCATCGCTGCTCTCGCCGCCAACCGGGCCGTCTTTTTCAGCAACCTGCCCCTCCTCGGACCGGCGCTGATCCTGTTGAACCTCGTCATGCTCGGACTAGGGCTCGGCTCCAGCAAGCTGCTCAAACTCGACACCAAAGACGCCACCACCATCTCGCTCGAATCGGGCGTTCAGAACGGCACCCTAGGTATCGCTGTCGGTGCCATGATCGCCGCCAGTGCCTCCGAATCTCTTCCCCCCACGACGATCGCCTCGGCAGTCTATGGCATCACGATGTATTTCGTCTCCCTGCCGTTTGTTTTCAGGCGTAAGAATGCCGGCAGCTAATGCTAATCACTATCACTCCGGTTATAAAGACGAGGAGGTCCATTTAAAGGCACTCTTCCCGAATGAATTACGACATCCTGATTCCCATCGCGATCCTCGCCCTTTTGTTGCTGTTCACGATGATGTGTTGGGCTCATCACAATACCGGAACCACGCTCATCAGAACGTTTAATCAGAAGTGGTTGATCAGCGGGTAAAAATCAACAATAACTCTCAAGGATCTGCTCCAGCACGCAGGAAAGAATTCTTTCCGCGTTGTTACAACCCACCTCCGCTGGGGTGTCGAACGCCATCTAGAGCAGCACTAAGATCGCAGATCCACTGCTTACGAGCGCTACCAGTGTTTCTGTCTGCCTCGACACTAGTTCTCCGTCAGACCCGACGACGTTGAACGTCGCATCAACAGACCGGCGGCCGTGTCGCAGTCAGCTGGGTCGGCAAAGTCTTTGTCAGGCTCCAGCACATCAGAGGTTCAGAAAAACTGGGTGCGACCTCCCTCGATCCCGGAACTAACAAGCATGAAGAATACGACGGATAACTATCACGGAAGCGCGCATCCACAAAAAACCGGAACGTGCCTACCTCCCGGGTCTTTGACGATTAAAGGCAGCAATTCTGAATTAGCCGAGCTCACCAAGCTTGGCCTTGATCGCATCGAAATTCGGCAACTGACCGGGATTGTCATTGCTCTCGGAATACTGAATGACACCGTCCTTATCGACGATGAAAGCGGAGCGCTTCGGCACACCGCCCATGTGGAGATTCTTTTCGGGTAGAAACGCGTCGTAAGCGATGCCGTAGTCTTCCGCTACGGTGTGCTCGTAGTCCGAAAGCAGCGTGATTCCAATCCCTTCTTTCTCAGCCCAGTTAGCCTGAGCAAAAGGATTATCCCCGCTGATACCGAAGACCGTCGCGTTGAGATCGGAATATTCGGAAAGCTCGCCCGTCACAGAGCAGAATTCCTGGGTGCAAACTCCGGCGAAAGCCATCGGAGCGAAGAGAAGGACAATATTTCCTTCGCCAGTCTTTTCGCTGAGCTTGATTACTTCGGGACCATTTTTACCGAGCGTGGTGAGTTCGAAATCGGGTGCCTGTGTGCCTACTGAGAGTGCCATAATATTGTTCGGTTGATGTTGGGTTTGGAGCGACGACGTTAATGAAACGCCCGCGGGGATCAAGGCGAATTCACCCCCATTCCCGCCGCACCATCGATAAAAGTCGCGTTCCACCGCAACCGTGAGTGGCGTTCCAATTTCAAAAATGTGCCCAGCTAAACCGAAATCACACAACGGAACCCGGTGTGCCCAGTCGAGGAATCCGGCGTGTTCCGTGTCCGGGCGGAATTTCGATAGCGGTTGCAATAGGAATCGTGGCAAAGGTAGGACCCGCCTTTAATGACCCGGCTGCTTCCTGACTCCGGACCCTTCAGATTCTCCCGCGGCCCTTTGAGGTAGAAATTCGGGCTCCAGTAATCGGCGGTCCACTCCCAAACATTGCCGACCGAGTGATACAATCCATACCCGTTGGCCCGGAAGCTCTTGGCCGGAGCCGTGCCTGCATAACCATCCTCGGCGGTGTCTTCGTGAGGGAAATTCCCCTGCCAGATGTTACAGCGGTGTTTTCCCTCTGGCATCAGCTCATCTCCCCAGGGGTAAATCTTAGTCTCGAGCCCACCTCGCGAGGCATACTCCCACTCGGCTTCCGTCGGCAACCGCTTGCCGGCCCAGGCGGCATAGGCAGCCGCATCATTCCAGGACACGTGAACTACAGGATGGTCGCCCAGCTTCTTAATGTTCGTCCCGGGACCACCGGGCTTGCGCCAGTCGGCCTTTCCAAGACGAGCCCACCATGTGGTTCCCTCCACATTGACGAGTTCTACATGCTTGCGGCGCCCTTTAGGAATCTGGTTGTGAAAAACAAAAGACCAGCCGAAGCGCTCAGCTTCGGTTTCATAGCCGGTCGCCTCAACAAACTCGACGAAGGCATCATTCGTCACCGTGGTCCGGTCGATCCAGAATGGCTCCAGGGTCACCTCCCGAATCGGCCCCTCTCCATCAGCGTGCCAGATCTCGGAGTCTTCCGCGCCCATGAGGAACGGCCCACCTTCCAGCTCCACCATACCCGCCTTCGATCCCGCTTCTGGAGACAACCCAAGATCAGGGACTTCTACCGGTTCGTTCTCACGATCACCGGAAGGAGCGCAGCAGGACTTTCCGTCCATGCGGGTCACTCCTCCTCCAATCCGGGTTTCACGCCAGTTTCAACCACTAGATTGCCCGCCTCGGCGTAGACAGCGGCGATGTAGTTGATGTGTTTCTTGATCTGCTCGTTGTCCGGATCGAGTCGGAAAAAGTCGAGCACGGCGTAATTGGAAACAAACTGCTCCGGCACCTCACCTTCGACGGCGCGGATGTCGATCACCTTGAAAGCGAGAGTCCGCAGACGAATTTCGGGCTGGAAAACAAAGGCCCCATTGAGGTAGCGGCTGCCGCTGTCAAAAATCCCTTTCCTCATTGGTTGTGCCATGTCGGCGACAATTCCCTGGGGGGAAATTCGTGTGATGTAGGTCTGCCCGCGAAAATCCTTCAGCATTTCCTGCGTGGCAATCAACGCATTTAGATCCTTCGGTGTAAAAAGCACGCGAATGGCCGTCTTCTCCTCCACGGCTGTCTCGATCTCGCCGAGCTTTGCCAAGGCAGCGGACGCCGTAGCCTCGTCGGGCTGGTCCACCTTGATGGCCATCGGTTCGTATTGGGTGAAGTCATCGATCTTTCCGGTCTGGTAAAGTCCCACCACGGTGTAGAGTACGACAAGGCCACCAAAAACAACGATGATAGCGATAAGAATGATGCACCCGGAAACCGGCGACGAACGCAGCTCTTGAGGTTCAGATCCTTCTTCAGTGGACATGCTCGACTTTGCCCCTCACCGGCGAAAACGCAAAGGCCGATTTCAGATCCCGCCATGGCGGCGTTGACACCCCCCGCATCGACCGATACAAGCAAAGGTCCTATGAAGCGGATTCTCGGAATATTTGTGCTCCTCGTGGTCGTTTACCTCGCGACCTGGGTGATGAGCGATCTCGTCACCGGACGCCAGAGCTTTCTCTCCGCCTTTAACCAGGAAAACTTGCTTCGACGCACTGCCCTTTTCGGGATTATCGGTATTGGTGTGGCATTTGTCATCATTACCAGCGGTATCGACCTTTCGATTGGTTCAGTGGTCTGCCTTGTCGGAGTCACATTTCCCTGGATGGTAATCGAATCGGGCATCCCGCCCTGGCTGGCGTTAACGATCGTGATGGGGATTTCACTCATCATTGGCCTCAGCCACGGTCTGTTAGTCACCAAGATGAAACTACAGCCTTTCGTGGTGACGCTCTGTGGCCTGCTTTTATATCGTGGTATTGCCCGTGGAATCACCAATGATCAAACAGCCGGCTTCCAGGGAGAGCTTAAGGGGCTTCGCTGGCTCGCCAATGGCGAGATCCCGATCACTGGCAACTTTGGGCTCCCTTTCCCGTTAGTGATTCTTGTTATCGTAGCCAGCCTAGCCGCCTTTTTCCTCAACCGGACGATCTACGGCCGCTACCTCTTGGCTCTCGGAAACAATGAGGAAGCCGCCCGTTTCAGCGGTATTAAAACGGACAAGATGACCATTCTTGCCTACGTGATCTGTTCCTTTCTCGCAGGACTTGGTGGCCTGCTCTTTGTTCTCGACACCAACTCCGCTCAACCAGTTGATTTCGGAAATTTCTACGAGCTCTTCGCCATCGCCGCAGCCGTTCTGGGTGGCTGCAGCCTTCGTGGCGGTTCCGGAACCATCGTCGGTGTTATCATTGGGACGGCTCTTATCCAGTTACTGCGGAACATGATTACCCTCGTAGACTGGATCCCCCAGAACATCGAGTATGCCGTCATCGGAGCTGTCATTCTTTTCGGCGCCCTCGGCGACGAAGTTGCCAAACGCATCATCACAGCGCGGAGACAGGCCTAGAGTGTCGGATTTTTTCGAAACTTTTTCCTGATAGACGGGTTTCAAATTTCAAAACTAACGGACTCCTATGAAAGCCACCCTCTTTATCCTCTCTATCTCACCTCTTACAATCGGCTTTATCAATGCCGAAGGCGAAGAGAAGAAACGTGATGGCCAGAAAGGTAGCCCTGACCGGGGCAGCCTAATGTCCCAGATCGACACGAATGGCGACAAGGCCATTTCGAGGGAAGAGGCCGGCGATCGCTGGGAACGGCTCAGCCAGCTCGACAAGAACAACGACGGTAAAGTGACCGCCCAAGAGCTTTTGGCACTACGTCAGGGTGGCAAAGGAGACACTGGAAAGGGGCGCCTTGGTGAAGGCGGCAAAGGCAAGGGAGAACCCGGCGCATTTCTAAAACGCATGGACAAGAACAACGACGGTGCCCTGACACGCGAAGAGGTTCCTGAGCAGCTCTGGGCCCGCCTCTCCAAGGCAGACTCCAACAACGACGGCAAAGTCACCTTTGAAGAAGCTAGGGCAAACACCCCCGAACGCGCAGGCGGTGGCGAATTTTTCAAACGCGCGGATCAGAACAACGACGGTAAGATCTCAAAAGATGAAGTTCCCGCTGAAGCCTGGGAACGTCTCGGCAAGCTCGACAAGAATAACGACGGAGCTGTCTCCAAAGAGGAGATCGCCACCATGGCCGGAGGTTCCCGAGGTAAGGCAAAG
>PKCI01000136.1 GCA_002862135.1 Verrucomicrobiota bacterium
AAAGTGGTTCATTGAGCTTGGAGCGTCCCTGATTGCTTTTGAATCGTCAATGCCTTGAAGAAGTCAGCCGCTCTGACATATGGGGCGCGGCTTCATGTCCACAGTAGCCGAAAGATAACAGAAATTTACTCACGGAAATGAGGATCTAGTTGGAACATTGAAATGGCCGAGGCTATGTTGTTTTCGACCATTGAGTGAGCTTTGGTTATCGACGACTGAATTTCCGATGAATCGACCATTGAAAGCCGTAGGCCGACGCCGTTTCCTCCAGGGAGCCGGTGGATCGCTGCTAGCGCTCCCGCTGTTAGAGAGCACCGCTGCCGATTCCCAAGCGGTTTCCCCGAAGCGTCTCACGGCGACGGGGATTTTCTATGGGCTGATGCCTCACTATTTCCACCCGGAAAAGGTGGGAAGGGATTACGAGATGACCCCGCTACTGGAGCCTCTGGCGGCTCATCGGGACGATTTTACGGTTTTTTCCGGTCTCGACCACAACCTCGGTGGGGGACACAACAGCACGAAGTACTTTCTCTCTGGTATTCCGGTGACCCAGGCAAAGGGTTACGCCGAAGCCAATATTTCCGTTGATCAGAAAGCGGCTCAGTTCGTGGGCAGAGAGACTCGTTACCCCTCGCTCGTGCTCGGCTGTGATACGGGGCAGGAGCACACTTTATCTTGGACACGCAATGGCAATGCGATTCCGATGGTGGAGGAAGCGGAACGACTCTACAGCCGACTATTTCGGAAAGAGAACGCACAGTCTCGCGCGCGGATTGAGCGGGATTTTCAGAACAAGCAGTCCATCCTCGACCTCGTCAGGGATCAGTCTAAGTCTTTCGAGAAAGGATTGGGGGCTTCCGATAAGGAGAAGCTGGATCAGTACTATACATCGGTCAGGGAGCTTGAAGGGCGTATTGAACAGAGCGAGCGCTGGCTCAATCGTGAAAAACCAACGACCGACTATACCCTGCCCGAAGGGATCGATGAACTCACCCTGCATGACAAGACACCATTCTTTTACGATCTCATGGTGCTAGCGTTGCAGACCGATTCGACACGTGTGATCAGCCTGAGTTTCACTGACCTCGGCAAAGAGAGTGGTGGTATTGCCGGTGTCAGCACCGGATATCACTCCCTTTCACATCACGGGCAGGTCCAGTCAGTGATGGATGAACTCGCGCTGGTTGAGCGATTCCACACGGGCCAGTTTTCCCGTTTTCTCGAAAAGCTCAAGGATGTGAAGGAACCCAGTGGCGAGACCTTGCTCGACAACACGATGGCGCTATTTGGCAGCGGCATGAGCAACGGCAACTCTCACAGCCTGCGCGATCTGCCGGTGGTTCTCGCGGGAGGCGGATTCAAGCACGGGGAACACAAGCACTACGCGCGCAATGGAAAGACTTCGGTTTCGCTGTGCAACCTCTACCTGACGATGTTGCAACACTTCGGGTTGGAGATCGATCAGTTCAATAATTCCACTGGAACCCTTACTGGGTTTGAGATTGCGTAATGAAACATCTGTTTCTCAAAGGCCTCGTGGTGGTTGGAGTGGTTCTCGCGGTGGGCGAGTGGGCTCGGTCCGAAGAGAAATGGATCACCCTCGACAATGGCGTGCATGCGTTTCTCCAGGATTATTGCGTGAAGTGCCATGGTCCTGAGGAGGACAAAGGGGACTATGTCTTGCATGACTTTTTCTCCCGCGAGGGAAAGCAGTGGCGAGTCGATGTGGCTGACATTGAAAACATTTATGTCCTTCAGGATGTGCTCGACCAACTCAATCTCGGCGAAATGCCTCCGGACAAGAAGGGCGTGAAGCAGCCCGGAAGTGAGGAGGTCAGGGCGACCGCTTCCTGGCTGACCGAAACGCTACTGTCGCTCGAAGAAGACAACCGCTCTAACGTCACCGTGTTGCGCCGTCTCAACCGGGCGGAATACCGCAACACTATGCGCGACCTGCTCGGTCTTGATCACTTAACTAAGGACCATACCGCCAACTTTCCGGCGGATGAAGAATACCACGGCTTCACCAACATCGGGGAAGTGCTCAACTTGAGTGATGCCCATCTTGATGCCTATCTCGACGCGGCCAACAAGTATGTGCGGATGGCGTTTCATTTCGGTGAAATGCCGAACCCGAGGCGCATCGAGTTTCAGCCGGAGTCTTGGGGCTACGAATCTCGAATAGCGGTGACTCCGTGGATGTATCGCCACGCGACACCCGGGAAGTATCTCGACATCGGGGCGGGTGCGAAGCAGCTCAGCGAGAAGTTCGACCTCGCAACCTATCCTCGTCCTTTTGTGAATCGGGGCATCGAGGAGGCGGGCTACTATCGCATCACGATCAATGCGGAAGCGATTCGTCGCCTCACTCATCCCTACGATCCTTCCATGATCCCGACGGATCTGACACCGCCGATGCAGTTGGGGCTCTACATCTCAGACGGCAGGAAAGGCATTGCTGCCGCCGGCGTGAAATCCCGCAACAAGGTCGGCTGGTGGGATCTTAAGGATCACGAAGCGCAAGACTTTGAAGTGACCGTCTGGCTCGACAAGGGTGCGGTGCCAATGCTCAATTGGGACAACGGTCCCGGCCCTTCTGACTATTGGATGCGGGACATTCTCGAAAACTACCACACCGACGTGGAGTTTCGCGGAAAGCAGGGAGCGCACGCCTGGCATATCAAGCCGGACACGGCTGTTCCCGGCCGGATTGTTTCTGATGTCTGGCAGGGTCCAATGGTCCGGGTGCACAATTTTGTGATGCAGGGGCCAATTCACAAGACCTTCCGCTCACGAGCCCAGAACGAATTTGCTGGTGGTGTGACCGATATCGCAGATCTCGATCTGGAACTGGCCCTGAAGCGCTTCACCCGCAAGGCTTTCCGCCGCCCCGTGGGACCGAGAGACTACGAGCCCTACATTGAGCTGGCCGAGCGTGCCATGAACGAGTTGAAGCGTTCGCGCGAGGAGGCGTTCTACTTGGCGTTGAAGGCCGTGCTGGTGTCCCCGGACTTCCTCTATCTGAAAGAAACCGGCGATGAGAACGGCAAGCTGACTTCTTGGGAGATGGCGAATCGACTTTCTTACTTCCTGTGGAGTTCAATGCCGGATGGGCAGCTCTTTGGATTGGCTCAGCAGGGGGAGCTCGTGAAACCCGAGGTGGTTCGCCAACAGGTCTTTCGCATGCTTGAGGATCCCAGAAGCGCGGCCTTTGTCGAAGGCTTCGCTACGAGCTGGTTGCGTCTCGATAAGTTGGGTTCGATGCCGGCGGATTCACTGAAGTTCCAAGAGTATTACCTGCATGGGCTTGAGGATTCGATGAAGGCGGAGACCCTCGCTTTCGTGGAGAATGCGGTGAAGGCGAATGCACCGCTGACCGATTTCCTTGATTCCGATTACACCTTCGTGAATCAGGATTTGGCGCGTCACTATGGAATTGAAGATGTTGACGGGATTCATTTTCGATATGTGTCCCTGCCAGCGGAAAGTCCTCGCGGAGGCCTGTTAGGGCAGGCCAGTATTCTCACCCTAAGTGCCAACGGGATCGACACCTCACCCGTCGTGCGTGGCATTTGGGTGCTGGAAAATCTCATGGGAACCCCCCCGCCACCACCACCGCCCGATGTAGAACCACTTGATCCTGATGTGCGCGGTGCCACGACAATCAGGCAACGTCTCGCTAAGCACAGCGAAATCGAATCCTGTGCCGATTGCCATGCCAAGATTGATCCTTTTGGGTTTCCGTTAGAGTATTTTGATCCGGTGGGTGGCTTTCGGGAGACTTACTACCGCAGCCGTCGCTGGAGTCGTCCCGAGCGAAAGACGATCTACCATCCCGGTGGCCCCGTAGACGGAGCCGCTCAGTTGCGGTCGGGTGAGACGTTTTCCAACCCTGCCGAGCTGAAGAAAGTTTTGCTCGAACGAAAGGATACTTTTGCCAGGGGTCTGACCGACAAGCTACTGGCCTACGCGGCCGGTCGTCCTATGACTTATCGTGATCATCCCGAACTTGAGGCAATTGCGAAGCGGTCACTCGAAGAGGGGCGCGGATTCCGCAACCTCATTATAAACGTCGCGACGAGCGAGGTGTTCACGAATCGGTGATTCCGTTAGACCCCGGCCAAATTGGAGTGGTGAACACCCAGCTAGTTTTACTTCCTCAAAACAACCCGGGCGTGGCTGGGTAGGGGCAGGTAATCTCCCTCGCGAATCATCCAGCGATCAAGTTTCTCACGAAGTTCGATTTCTGTGGTTTCCAGTCTGGCTTTACCGGAAAGATTGTTGAGCTGGAAGGGATCCTTTTTCAGGTCGTAAAGCTCAAATAGTGGGCGTGGGTTTCGAAAGTAAAGATGGTGATGGGGTTCAGGAAGGCTGACCGAGGCCTCGGCATCTTTGATCGCCGTCCATGCGATGTTTTTCGAGGCCATGTCTACCGGAGTGTAGCTCCGGTCGGGGAGGGCGTTGTAGATGAAGTGGAACCTTTCAGTGGTGATGGAGCGGGATAAATCGAAGCCATCGCTGCGTGTGATCGGGCCCCAATGCCAGCCGCGTTCGGCGTAGACCTCGGTGCGTTCGTCCATGGGTTGCCCGAGCATCAGCGTTAAGAAGCTCATTCCGGTCATGCCAGGAGCGGGGGATAGTTCAGCCGCATCGAGAATGGTGGGCGCAAGATCGACGCCACTGATAAGGGACTCGGAGACAACACCGGCTTCAATTTTTTCAGGCCAGCGAATTAGCAAGGGAACGTTGATGCCGCGCTGGTAGAGGGTGCCCTTCCCACGTAGCAGGGCTTCTCCGTTGTCTCCCATGAAAATCACGAGGGTATTTTGGCTGAGACCGCGGTCTTCGAGAACCTGCATAAGGTGACCGAAGCCGGTGTCGAGATCACGCACTTCAGCGAGATAGCGGGCATAGTCGAGACGAACTTCGGGGAGGTCCGGCCAGTCGGGCGGTAGCTGAAGTTTGGCGGGATCGATGCCTTCGTGATCGTCTCCCCATTTCCGATGGGGCTGACTGAAACCGAAATAGAGAAAGAAAGGCTGGGCTTCAGGGACTTGGTCGAGAATGCCGGAAAAAATTCCGGGAATGTCCTGAATCGCTTCCGCCTTGGTGCGGATGCCCTGAACAAAGTGGTCGAACCGCGACTCGAAGGTTTTGCCGCGCATATTTTCCTGCACGAGCATTTCGGAAATGTGGTCCGCATCCATTTTCTTGCCGTCGAGATGTTGGTGGCGCCCATCCAAGCCGGTCCAGTAGCCGGCGTCGCGAAGCAGGTCAGTAAAGAAGGGGGTTTCTGCGGAAGCAGGTTGGGCAAAGCGGGTCGCGCGCAGGCCGATGGGGGAACGTCCGGCGAACATGGAAGTGCGAGAGGGTGCACACTGCGGAGCGGCAGTGTAGGCGCGGTTGAAGCGAATGCCTTCTTCGGCGAAGCGATCCAGTTTGGGGGTTAGCGAGAACTCTTCGCAATTAGTGCAACCGTAAACGCCAACGTGAGGGAGGCTGTGGTCGTCGGAAAGAACGAGAAGAATGTTAGGTTTCTCTCCCCCGGACGCAGGACAGATTAAAATTTCAGCAAACGTGAGTAAGAGGACGCCTAGCAAGAGGTGCTTCATGAAGACCTATTGATTAGTGCAGAGAAAAGAGGAGTCAATTCTTTCCGAAGGACTCACTCAGAACCACCGCCTTGACGAGATCCTTAAAGCCACCGTCTTCAGCTTCGAGTTGAGCCAGCATGTGTTCGATCACTTCGCGGTCGCCAAACTCAAGTTTGCGGCCGAGAGAGTAGGTGAGCAGTTTTTCAGCAAGGCACTTGGTAAACTCATCGCTTCGGCCGATCATGAGGTCGCGGAATTCGGATGGGCCATGAAACGCATCGCCGCTGGGCAATTTACCCGAAGCATCAACTGGGTTTCCGCGGTGGTATTCGTCGCGCCACGAGCCAATCGCATCGTAGTTTTCAAGGGCAAAACCGAGCGGATCGATCTTGCGATGGCACTCAGCACAGCTGGTCGCTTCACGGTGTTTCGCCAACTCTTCGCGAAGGGAGGTCGCCCCGGTGATGTCGGGATCCAACTCCGGCACATCCGGCGGAGGCGGGGGTGGGGTGTAGCCTAACACTTTCTCGAGGACATAGATTCCTCGAAGCACCGGAGAGGTGTCAACACCGTTAGCCGAGGCTGTCAGGAAGAGGGCTTGACTCGTCAAACCGCGGCGGCTGGAACCTTCCAAAGAGACTTGCCGCATGTGACTGCCTTCCAAACCTTCGATTCCGTAATGCATGCCCAACTCGCGATTGAGAAAAGAGTAATCTGCGGTCAAAAATTCAGACGGTGGCAGGTTTTCGTCGAGAATATGTCGGAAGAACGACTCTGTCTCCAACCGCATCGCTGTCTCAAGGTTGTTCCGATAGTATTCTCGAAAATCGACAGAAACTGGCATTTCCCCGATGTTATCAAGGCCCAGCCAGCAGCGGATAAAGTGCGACACGAATCGCTCCGACTTTGAGTCAGCCAGCATACGATCGACTTGGCGACTCAACTCCTCAGGATCCGAGAGCTTGCCGGAATGAGCTACTTTTAAGAGCTCGATATCGGGGGTGGATGACCAGAGAAAGAAGGCGAGGCGGGAAGCTAGCGAATAGGCGTCCAATCGGCCTTCACCTTCGGCCAAGTAAATGAATCCGGGAGAGGCAAGAATGGTCTGGAGACCCAATTGGAGCGCCTCAAGAGGTTCGATACCCTCCTCAAGCTTGGCAACAACCATTCTTTCGATTGGAGCCAGTTCTCCGTCGGCGAGCGGGCGTCGGTAGGCGATCTGTGCAAAGGACCGGAGACGCTGGGTGATCGTTCCCGAGTCTAAGTCTTCCGGCTTCAGGTCGCCGTAGAGCGTTCGATGCCCCTTGGGCGGCCATTCTTCGATATGTGGTCCGTCGACTTGAATTTCCCAGACTCGCAGTTTGGGTCCGCGGTAAACTTTAAGCAGTCCATGTGATTTTTCGACCCCCCCTTTCATTTCCGAAAAGGGTGCGACTTCTGGATATTCGGCAGCCTTACTAGTTATGATTCGGACAAGCCGCTTGGTGGCCATGGTTCCATTGCGAAAACGAATCTCCGGTTCAAATCCTTTCTCCAGATACACATCCCACTCAAACCACTGCGGCTCATCACTGGTGAGTTCTTCCAGCGCAACGGATCGGTATTCAGAGACACTTCCTGAGCTTGTAACGCTGCCTTCGCGATTGACGGCCGCCAACTCGAGAACCAGAGGATCTCCATTGCGGATATCGTCGAGGGCCGTCCCATAGGGATGATCGCGATCCACGGCCGCAGCCTTTACGCGCACCGTGTAGATACCACTGTGAGGCACGCCCTTCATGGCGAGGGGCTCGAAGCCGATATGGCCTCCGCGGTAGTGTCGCCCATACAGATCGGTGTAGGGCGTTTCTGGGATGTAGCGAAAACGGTCCACCTGGAATAATTTGGGCAGGTCTCCTTTGTCTTTGCCGGAGAAATAGAATGGGGACGCCTGCGTGTAGCTTTCTGATTTCGGCCTTTCACCGAAATGAGTGGCCCGCTGGACGGCGCCTTCCGCGGCGACCAGATAGTGATCGAGCAGCATGCCGGAGGTGACCAGGCCTTGGCCGTTGTTGTCAAAGCCATCGATGACCACTTCCGCGGGAAAATCAGCCGAAGGATTCCAGTCGGATACATCGATCGAGAGCAAGTCCCCAATGGTGTGCTTATACTCCCACTTGTTGATTCGGCGCAAGACACTGTGCCCACCTGTGTCGGCAAGACGAGCGGCTGCGACCGAAATAAAATCGGTCATCGTGTCAATCATTGCCATCCGTTCCGCTTCTCCCGGCTGCGGCTCATCTTCTGGGGGCATCTCCTCGAGATTGAGTTGATCCACCACTTCCTGCCAGCGCTCGATTTCATCAAGCGTTGTGATCTCGATGGGAAGATCGTCAAAGCGTCGATCTGCTTTTTGCTTATCGGGTCCATGGCAGGCCACGCAATACTGACCGACAAACTCGGTCATTTTTGGCGAGGCGGATGCGTGCGAAACCAAGAGCACCAGCACTATACTTAGGTCGAATCGAAGACCAACTGTTTTCATCTCGAATACGCTGCTAATCCCTCACAATTTAAGTGAGATCCATGGGCGAGAATGTTCCCGTACTTCTTCCGAAGCTCTCCAGTTCGACCCCAAACCACTGTAAGGTTGAAAGCCAAAGGTTACTGAGTTCCACGCGATGGGTTTCCTCTGGGCAAGCGATGTGACCACGATGACGAATGCCGCCACCCGCAAGCACAACTGGCAAGCACTTGTTACTGTGTTTGTAAGCGTCTCCCATACCACTGCCCATTACCACCATAGTGCTATCGAATAGTCTGGCTTCTTTCAGCTGGTTCAGGAGAAAGTTAAACTGCTTCATGAAGTAACCTTCGACCACCTCAAGTTGCTCGAGTCGCCCCTCTTCTTTACCGTGGTGAGAAAGGCCGTGGTAGCTGCCCAACTCCAGTTCGGAGGTATTAAAGCCCATCGGGATTTCAAAAGTGGCCACCCGGGTTGAGTCGGTCTGAAGAGCCAAGGTCAGCAACTCATAAAAAAGAGGCATCTCTTCGACGTGAAGACGCTCGATGTCCTCCACCTTCGAAATGGGAGATTGAGGCTTGGGGCGATCAAGCCATTCATTTGACATTTGGAGCTGCTTCTCCACCTCACGGACAGAGGTGAGATACTGATCGAGCTTATCGCGATCAGCCGCATTTAGTTTGCGCTCCATTCGGCCGGCAGATTCGCGAAGTGCATCCAGCACGCTGGAGCGGTGCATTAGGCGGACGCGTTCGGACTGTTTTGTGGCGGCATCAGATTCAACAAAAAGAGCCTGGAACAATTTTGCTGGATTGTTGACCGGTGGAATGCGAACGCCCGAGCGCGTCCAGCTGAGGTCGGTGCCATTGTGCAGGCCGGCGACGATGGAGGGGTAGCGAGAGGCACTGCCAACGTGCTCAGCGGCCGCTTGGTCCAGTGTCATGTTCTTGGCGTTGAAGCCTGCGGCTTCGGATTTCTTCACCCCGCTGAGGAAACTGTGTACTGCCCCGTGCCCGCCGCCTACCCCGTGATGCAGATTCGAGAAAATCGTGAAATCATTACGATGTTCCTCAATGCCCTTCAGCGTTGGGCTCATCGTGTAGTCAACACCCTCGTCGGTCGGGAAGAACTTCTGTGGGTGAAATCCGAGGTGGCTGCCGATACTGATAAGGCGTTTTGGCGCTTCGTTTGCAGCGGTGGCGGCCACGCCACTCTGGAGGCTGTCAAAGGTGGGCAGAGCCAGGCTGACTCCTACTCCTTTGAGGAAATGGCGGCGATCAACGTTTGGTGTTCTCATGTTCTTCATGGGGAGGCAAAGGGTGTTCTCTGGTATTCTCCGTCAAGCGGCACGGAGGTTACAAAATGATTCAGGCATTGGCGTCAACGAGGACACGGATTTGGTCGACGCTGTTCTGGATGCTCATGCGGATGTGGAGGGTGCGTCGGTCTTCGCTCAGTTCGACTTGATCGTCGATGTTGATACCGCGCCGGCCGATCGATTTGAGCTGGGCACCCGGCATAGCGAGCTGTGCGTCGGATCCTTCCAGTTGGTCAGCCGCAAGGATCAGCCCAACGACGGGGCGGTCAAAGCGAAGCTCGGCGGTGAAGACGCGATCATTGCCTGAGTCAGAGGTGTCTAACCCCGGGTTGTATTGCAGAAGATAGGAATCAACGGTCAGGCTTTCCGAGAGATGCTCGACATGTTTTCTGAAGGGACGTTCGTGCAATCCAGTTCGGGTCGCGTTCAGGGCAAATCCTTCAGGTAAGGACACACCTTCTCTCTCCGGAAAGAGAAGCAGAGTCTTCGAGTCAACGGCGAGTCCCGGAGCGAGCCGTTCACCAGGGCGGGCCACCCGTAAGTCTCCAGTCACGGTTTCAACGCCAAAGGAAGTTTCCCAGGTATTGAGAAAGGCATCCACGAGGTGGGGAATGGATTGGGCAGGGGATCTGGGTTCAACGCTCTGCGTGGATTGCCCGGCGAAGAGGCGTTGAGGTTTATCGGTTCCGCGGAGTTCCAATTCTCCCTCAAAGACAGCGACGGATGTGGTCCCATTGTCAGTCACCTCAATGCCGAAAGCAGTACCGAGATCGACGACTCTTTCAGTCGGCGTCACCAGGGTGAAACCCTTGATCATACCAGGGACGCGCACGGTGCCGCGACCAGCATCGAGTTCCGCCTCATTAGGACCGGTGACCGTCAGGAAAGCCGGCGCCTCGACCGCAAACTTGGCACCGGAGTTAAAACGCAAGACGGCGCGCCCCTGTTGCAGTTCGATACGCTCGCCGATTTCGAAGGTCTGCCCATCGCTCAGCCCGCTGACTCGGTTAGTACTTTGTACGGTGGCAACAACCGATGTCGGAGAGAGCGAACTGGACGAATTCATCGCGAAAGACAGCGCGATCAAGCCGATGACAACAGCGGCGGCGATGCGGAGCGAGGTTGACTTTTTTCGCTGTCTTGTAGTGTCAATGTTAGAATCTTCATCCTTAAAGACTGCTTCGGCCGCCTCGGCGGAAAGACTATCAGCGAGGAGGGCGTCGTCGAAAAGCAGTTCAGAAGCGAAGGTTCGAGCTTCGGCGGTTTCGCGCAGCAGGGTATTGAGTCGTTCGCGGCTGGTTTCCGGGAAATCAGAATCCCCGGAATCGAGAAGCAGGACTTCAAGTTCTTCAAAGTCAGGTTGGTTGGGTGATTCGTTCATGCAGAGGCCTCCTTGCCAAGTTGGGTTTCAATGCAGCCGCGCAAGCTGCGGCGCAGGCGCATCATGGCAACCTTGAGGGCACTCAGGCCGCGACCGGTGGCGGTGGCGATTTCCTGAAAAGTTTCGCCACGCACGAAGTAGGCGGAGAGCAGGTCCCGATTTTTTGAGCTTACCTTGGCGAGGCAGCTTTCGAGGGCTTCCTGGCGGGCTGAGTTGGGCTCGACTCGTTCGTTGGCTACATCGATCATTTGCTCCGCCACATCTGAATCGAAGACGTAGCGTCGCTTGATGCGCTGGCGATCGCGAACCACGCCGAGAACTTCATAGCGAGCTACACTGATCGCCCATCTCGAGAAATCCTGTTCCGGGTCCCACTCTGAGGATTTTTTCCAGAGCGTGATATTGGTGCGCTGAAGAGCTTCAGCGGCTTCATCACCGTGGCCGAGCGCCGCCTGACAGTAGCCGCGTAGGCGGGACTGCAGGTTGGTCAAGGCCGACACGAAGGCGGCGTCCGGATGATCTTCTGGGGTGGGGGAATTCATGAATCCTCGTCTCCGGGAAGTTTCTCCCGTTTGGAATACCGAGGGTTACATGAAAATGAAGGAAATCCGAGAGGCTTAAAGCTCTGCTGCCCGAATGTTCCGGAAGTAGAGGCTCATCTCGCGATTACCGTGGACTTGGATGCCGATGGTGCCGGGTTTGTCGACAATCGTGTCGGACTCAAAGCTCTTCATGATCGGTTCTCCGTTGAGCCAGGTGCTGTAGGTGTTGTCGACCACCTTGATGCGAAGCGTGTTCCAGTCGTCCTTCTTGATGAATTGCTCGGCATCGACTTGCACGGGATAACCCTTGCCGGGTATGTAGGCCTGGGCGGTCATGTCCTTCTTGAGGCTGCCGGAAATACCGATCTGGATCTGCTCCTTGGTGTCGCGAAGAAAGACTCCCGAGTCGATGTTGCCTTCGCCTAGTTTGAATTCGAGTTCGATGACGAAGTTTTTGTAGTCCGTTTTTTCTGTCAGCAGGTTGTCACCCTTGCCGCCGTCGTTGGTGGCCCTGATGACGCCGTCCTCGATCAGGAATTTGTCATCGAGGCTCATGGCCCAACCGCTGAAGTCTTTGCCGTTGAAGATGGGCTTGAGTTCGGGCTCCTCGGCGAGAGCTAGGAAGGGTAGGGTGAGGGTGGTAAAAATCAGCAGGCGTTTCATTGGTGATGTTCTGGTTTGGGGATGTAGGAAAGGTGGGGAGACGTGAGCCGCGGGTAGTTACTGCCACTTCCCGGTGAGTCGTTTGGCGATGCGACGTGAGAATTCGTAATCCGATTTTTGGGCTGCGGCGATCTGATCGGCGAAGGGTTGGCCGGCATCGCCGAGTTCTTCGATGGCTCGCAGCGCATACATGCCAACGAGCAGGTTGGGATCTTCAAGATGCTCGAGGAGCAGGGGCAGGGTGGAATCGTCGCCGAGTCTGTGCAGTGCTTGCGCGGCAGCGATTCTCACGGTGGCGGTGTCATCACTCGTCAGTTTCCTGAGTGTTGGACCGGCAGCGGAGACTTGATTGACGCCGAGCCAGACAGCCGCCCAGTAGCGGGTGGAGGGGTCGGGAGATTCGGTAAAGGTAAGCAGGGCCTCGATGTCCTTGTTTTCTCCAGCTGAAATAACGGCAACGAGTCGTTGGGTCTGCTCGCTGCGATCGGTGTTGAGAAAGGCGGCGTATTTGCTTCCGGCGTCCCGGCCAAGGTCCTCCAGAATCGGTTCGGGTATCAGGCCCATGTCGCGCACCTCAAGCATGCGGCGATAGAGAAGCTTGCGCATGGAGGTAAGTCGATCGTGATGCTTGGGATCGGCGGTAAGATTGGTCAGTTCGTGAGGGTCGTTGCTGAGATCGTAGAGTTCTTCGGCCGGACGACGCAGGGCAAATGGGCGCGCCTGGTCCTCTGTTAGGGAGCCGTCATCGTTCAGGTCGCGAAGAGTTTGGATGATGGTCTTGCCGTCCTTGTATTGGCTCGGTTGCGCGTGGGAGACATGCGACATGAAGTTGCGAATGTATTTGAATCGCGTATCGCGAATGCCCCGAATGATATCTACGGTTTCGTCGCAGCGGTCGCGACCGGTGAAGAGGTGGTCGCGGGGAATATAGTCGTTGGATAGAAAGTCGCGTCCCTGGGTGTGCTTGGGGATCGCGATGCCAGCCAGTGCCAGTGAGGCTGCTGCGATGTCAATGTGTTCAACGATGTCGTCGCGGACGAGGCCGGCTTGTTCCTTGTTGGGCAGTTGCACAATTAGGGGAACGCGGATGCCTTCTTCGTAGAGGAATTGTTTGCCGCGCAAGTGGCTGACGCCATGGTCGGTCCAGAGGAAAACAGCGGTTGAGTCGAGGCGGCCGGCTTCGTCAAGTGCGCTGAGGATCTGGCCCACCTCTTTGTCGGTCTGGACCCAGGAGTCGAGGTAAGTGACCCAGTCTTTGCGAATGACAGGGTGATCCGGGTAATAGGGGGGGAGTTGCAGCTTCTCCGGATCGGCGTTCCTGCCGGCTTTGCGGTTCTTCCCGCCGCTCAGTTGGAACTGGGCAAAGATGGGTTGGTTGAGAGCGGCTTCGCTCCAGTCCTTGCCATGATAAACCTCGCCATCCGGGACAAAGTTGTAGTCGGTCTTGCTCCGGTTGGTGACGTGGTATCCGGCCTCCCTGAATAGCTGGGGAACCAGCTTGACCGGAAGTTCGTAGCTGTCGTAATAGGCTTCGCTGGTGCTCCCTTTGCCGGAGGTGGTCTGGCTGCGGTGGTTGTGCGCGCCCAGAGTCATCTGGTACATTCCGCTGACCATAGCGGAGCGACTTGAAGAGCAGACGGGTGAGGTAACGAAGGCACTGTCGAACCGGATGCCGTCAGTCGCCATCTGGTCAAGATGTGGCGTCTCGATCGCGGTTTCGCCGTAGCAACCGATGTGAGGTGATGCGTCCTCGATGACGATCCAGACAATGTTCAGCGGTTGCGCAGCGACGGGTGAGGCCACGAGCAGACAGAGCAGGGTATGGAGAAGAGTGCGCACGGTCGGAGGTGTTTTAACGTCACATGCCTCAGCTGGTGATGAGGCGATCAATCAGTCATGAGGGTTTCGAGCTGGCGGCCGTAGTCGACGTAGCTGGTGTAGCACTGTTCCCAATCGACTTCTTCGTTTTCCTTAACGTGGAAGACGGTGGCGACGTGAGGCTCAATAGCGACCCAGCCGTTGTAACCCCGATTATGGGCGTCTGTCAGGATGTCTTTGA
>PKCI01000100.1 GCA_002862135.1 Verrucomicrobiota bacterium
CGAAGTTTCTCATCCACGCTCATCGGAATCGGTAGCGCCTGGTTTCCGTCGCGAAGGTCCACGCTGCACCAGATTGGAGCGCTCGTAATCATCCGGTCCGGCCATTGGCGGTCTGGCAAGTCGACCGAAGGAAACGGCCGGTACTTCTGAATGGAATCAGGATTCATGGGTTCTCAGGTATTATCTAAAAGGAAAAACGGCGGGACGCAATTCACCCGCATCGTCGGGTATCAAAAAGTTGGGAGAAAAGACAAATAGAGGGCAGATCAGCCCAGTAGCACCAGCTCATGAGTGAGCGGGAGAGCAAGTAGTTCGGTGCTGTTTGTCGTGTTGTTCATCCGTCGAACGTCAAAGTAGGTCGAATGCGGCCCGTGTCTAGCGGCAATCTCCCCCTCCCGGCCCAGGCTACCAGCGTCTTTGCACCAGCGCTTTAAAGGCGTCGCCGGCCCCGGCGCCCGCCATGGCGTCACTGCCTTCTCCATGCCTTGCAAGAAATTCGCTCTGGGTCTCGTAGGAGACTTTCTCAAGCTCCAGTTCCTGACCCCAGTTCATCAAATCAGTGAAGTTGACATCCACGGTCAAGTCCTGCTTCCCGATACGCTGATAGATTTCTCCACCCTCAAGACGCTGCTGCTTGAAATAGGCCCTCGCCGTCCCGGACGGTCGGCGATGATAAATCTCCGCCGCCTCGCCACCGTAGTCGATTGTCAGCATCGAGCCCTGCTCCCAGTGCTGCACCGCGTGCGTCAGCCAGAGTTGAAAGAGAGGCTGGATCTCAACCCGCTGCCCCTGCGGTCGCTCCGAGAGGTTCAGGGCCGAATAGATATCTTCGGGGAATCCCCTGGGTAGCGGCCGAAAGACTTCGCTGAGCCCTGTCTTCCGGTCGAACGTCACGAACACTTCACGCCAATTACCTTCGATTTCGCTCCAGATCATGCACTTCGCCGGAAACGCATCCACCAGTTCATTCGAGAAAATCAGCGCCTTGCCGCCAGCCGCTTCCATTGCGTCTTCCATCTTGGCATGCCAGTTCACCTTAAGCCCCTTCAGCGCCGCCCGCTGCTTCTCGCGCAAGGGAGCTGAGACATCGACGATGTGATAATGCACACGTCGACGCTTCCACCAACTGAAAGATTTCAGCACCTCTCGGGCGAGTGCTCCGTTACCGGCGCCGACCTCAATCACGTGAAGAGCCTCTTCCCACTCGTGATACTCCCGTTCCCCCTGGATCCACTTCGCGATCGCCCGTCCCAGGGCCGATGACAAGGTCGCCGATGTGGCAAAGTCACCTCGCGACCCTCCCACATCGTCGATTTCCGTCGTATAGTATCCAAAACGAGGATCATAGAGAGCCATCGCCATGAAATTCTCGAAAGGAATCTCGCCACCCAATTTCTCAAAAGTCCGATGGAGAAAGACGCGTATATCCGGCATGGTCCCGAAAAACAAAAAGGGTTAAGTCCTCCATTCAACAGGGTTTAGGCGATTGCCGGAACCAAAAATCGACGAAATCTTTCCTCCATGCCTCGAGCTCACGCCATTTTCCTGCTGCTCTTCACCGGACTCTTTCTCGCTTCCTGCGGTGCTGAGAAAGAGGACACCCCCGCAGAGTCGAAAACGAAAGCTACGGCCCACCAACCGTATCACGATATTCCCAACGCGGAATTCGTCGGTGTCGAGAGCTGCAAGACCTGTCACGAACCGGAGTTCCAGGACTGGCTCAAGAGCGACCACCACCTCGCGATGAATCCGGCAACAGAGGAATTTGTGCTCGGCGATTTCAACAACAGCACGTTCGAGCACTTTGGATCCAAGTTTCGTTTCTTCCGCAAAGGCGACGAATACTGGATCAACGCCCATGATGAAAACGGGGAATACCGGGACATGAAAGTCGACTACACCTTTGGTCACTACCCGCTCCAGCAATACCTCATTCCCTTTGATGGTGGCAGATACCAGGCCCTCCAGGTCTGCTGGGATTCACGACCGGAAGAAGAGGGCGGCCAACGCTGGTATCACCTCTACCCGGACGAAGCGATCCCCTCCGACGACCTCCTTCACTGGACGCGGCGCCACTTTAACTGGAACTACATGTGCGCCGATTGCCACTCAACCAATCTGGACAAGAACTTCGACTCCGAGTCCCTGACCTACAACACGACCTGGTCGGAAATGAACGTGAGCTGCGAAGCCTGTCACGGCCCTGGGTCCACTCATGTGGCTTGGGCGGAAGCTCAGGCCAAAGTCGACGCCGGAGGATCGGAGTCTGACTTTTCAGAACTCAAGAACTACGTTGCCTCGAAGGGCCTCGTCGTCACGCTCAAGGAACCCGAAGAAGGTGCCTGGGAGATCAATCCCGAAACCGGCCAACCGCGCCGCACCAGGGAACTTGCCTCCAACGTCCAGGTCGAGACCTGTGCTCGTTGTCACTCGCACCGGCAGCTCATGGAGCCTGTCTTTGCCTCCGGCGAGAGTTTCTACGATTCCCACAGTCCGTCCATCATCAACGAACGCCTCTATCATCACGATGGTCAGATCAAAGAAGAGGTCTACGTCTACGGCTCCTACGTCCAGAGCAAGATGTATCACGCCGGGGTTCGTTGCAGTGATTGCCACAACCCGCACTCCATGAAATTAAAGCTGCCCGGCAATGCCCTTTGTCTGCAGTGTCACTCCGGCGAACTCAACACACCCGCCCACCACTTTCACCCCATGGACAGCACTGGCGCGAGCTGCGTCGAATGTCACATGCCGGAAACCACCTACATGGTGGTCGATCCCCGCCGCGATCACAGCATCCGTATCCCACGTCCCGACCTCGCCAAAAAGCTCGGCACACCCGATGCCTGCACCCAGTGTCACACCGACCAGACCCAAGATTGGGCCGCCGAGCATTTTAAGAACTGGTGGGGCGCCGGCCCGCGCAATGCCCACTACGGGGAAATCCTCGCCAGTGCCCGACGTGGCGAGCCCGGTTCTATGGACCGGCTCATCGCTCTCGCCAACGACATGGAACGTCCCGGTAGCGCGCGTGCCGCCGCCATCGAAACAGCTGGTTTTAATCTCAACTCTCCAGGTGCCTTGCAAGCCGTCGAACGCGGGTTGCAAGACCCCTCTCCTTCAGTTCGCCTCGAATCTCTCCGCGCCCTGCTTTTTGTTCCCGCAGACCGGCGACTCGGTCCGGTCGCTCCGCTGCTCAACGATGAAATGCGCTCAGTTCGCATCGCTGCGGTCCGCGCTCTCGCCGCAGTCCGCCATCGCCTGACTGAAGAACAGCAAGCCGCCTTCGATCAAGCGGCCGAAGAATACATCAACAAGCAAAGCGCGATTGCTGATCGAGCCGCCGGTCACATGGATCTGGCCCTCTTCTACACCGACCTAGGTCAGCTACCCAATGCGGAGGCCGCCTACCGCAAAGCCACCGAAGTCGAACCCGAGTTCATTCCTGCTCACATCAACTATGCCGAAATGCTTTATGGCCAGAACCGAAGGAAGGAATCCGAAGAACAATTCCGCGCCGCTATCGATCTGGCCATGATGCCGGAAAACGAGGGCACTGCCCGAGATGCACTGGCCCGCTTCCTAATTCGCCTGCAACGCTACGAAGAGGGTATTGAAGAACTTCGCAAAGCGACCAAGCTTATTCCCAATCACGCCCAAACCCAATATTTCTATGGCGTTGCCCTGAACTCAACCGGCCGTTTCGCAGACGCGCTGCCCTACCTGCAGAAGGCTCATGAGCTCGATCCCTACAACGTCGAGTATCTCATTGGTCTTGCCACAATCTGCCGTGACGGAGGCAAGCTTGATCTCGCGCTGCAGTATGGGAAAGCCGCCCTGGCATCCAACCCGGCCGACCCTCAACTGCAGCAGCTCGTCCGCAGCCTTGGCGGTGGCTAATCCGTCCGGATGCAGTAGCGACGAAGCTCAAAATCATCGTCGCGGTGGAGTATCTCCGCCACATCAAACCCGTCTTCAAAATTGGGCAGAAAGGTGTCGCCCTCGTAGGGGTTGAACACATAACTGAGCAAAACCTCGTCGCACTGCGGAATCATCTCGCCGTAGATCTGGGCACCGCCGATGATGAAAACGACTTCTTCTTCTTTGAGCAGTTCAATCGCCTCCTCACAGGATCCCACTATTTCGAAGCCCTCAGCCGCTTTGACTCCACTTCTTGAAATCACCACATTGCGCCGCTTTGGAAGCGGACCGTTGGGCAGCGAATCCATTGTCTTGCGTCCCATCACGATCGGATGACCCAGGGTTAGTTTTTTGAACCACTTCAAGTCCTCCGGTAACCGCCAGGCGAGATCCCCGTCTTTCCCGATGACTCGGTTCGATGCCATTCCAACAATAGCTTTTAACATCGGCTTCCCCATCGAATCTTACTCCTACTCTTACTCCTCCACTGAACCTCGCCTCCTACACAGCAATGGGAGCTTTAATCGTTGGATGAGGATCGTAGCCTATCAGCTCGAAGTCTTCATAGCAGAAACCATCGATCTCCTTCACATCCGGATTGATCTTCATTTGAGGAAGGGTTCGCGGCTCGCGACTGAGTTGCTCCCTGGCCTGGTCGAGGTGATTCTGATAGAGGTGCAGGTCACCAAAGGTATGCACAAAGTCACCCGGCTTGAGATCACACACCTGCGCCATCATCATCGTGACCAAGGCATACGAAGCAATGTTGAACGGCACGCCGAGAAAAAGATCCGCACTGCGCTGATACAGCTGGCAGCTCAATTCACCCGCCGTTGCATCGACATAAAACTGGAACATGGTGTGGCAGGGAGGCAAGGCCATGTCCTCGACATCCGCCGGGTTCCACGCGCTAACAATATGGCGACGACTCGTGGGGTTGTTCTTGATGGAATCCACCACGCGAGCCAGCTGATCAATGGTTTCCCCGCTGTCACCCACGGCCCAGGAACGCCATTGCTTGCCGTAAACCGGTCCGAGGTTGCCGTCTTCATCAGCCCACTCATCCCAGATCGTGACGCCGTTATCGTTGAGATACTTGATATTGGTATCGCCGTTCAGGAACCAAAGCAGCTCGTGAATGATCGAGCGCAAGTGAAGCTTCTTGGTCGTGAGACAGGGAAAAGATTCACGAAGGTCGAAACGAGCCTGGGCACCGAATACGCCGATGGTCCCGGTGCCGGTGCGATCGGCACGGGCCTTGCCGTTTTCGAGAACTAGGTTGAGGAGGTCGAGGTAGGCTTTCATGCGGAGAGTGTCTTAGTCTCGATACAGAGAAGATGGCCCTTCATTGGCCGCGACGGCAAGCTTTTCCAGAAGATCCGGGAGGTTATCTGAATGAATCAGATTGGCGGCATCTTCCGCCGAAATAAAGCCGGCTTCCACTTGTGTTTTGCAGCAGAAGGAAATCAATTCGTCATAGAAGCCTTCCACGTTCAGGAGACCACTGGGCTTCTCGTGTTCCTGGAGTCGCGACCAGGTCAGCATTTCAAAAAGTTCATCAAGCGTCCCAATCCCACCTGGGAGAGCAACAAAGGCATCGCTAAGCTCAGCCATGCGCGTTTTTCGTTCGAGCATGGTTTCGACCACATCCATGCGGGTCGCCTTGGGGTGAGCCAGTTCGCGTTTCTCCAGGTAAGTCGTGATCACCCCAACCATTTCGCCACCGGCATCAAGGCAGCCGTCCGCAACCGCGCCCATGAGGCCGAAACTTCCGCCGCCGGTGACAAGCCGAATCCCGTTCTCAGCGAAGTATTTCCCAACGACCCGAGCCGCCTCCGCGAAAGCCGGGTTGGTCCCGCTGTGGGCACCGCAGAAGACGCAGATCGATCGCATTTGGGAGGCCATTGAAACTTCATTTTCGACGTCACTGCGCCCTCTGCAAGGGAATCCTTCTGCTACGGGAAGAATTCCTCGATCGTCTTCCGAAAATTGGTGGTGACCCCCTCGAGGTTTTGCTTAGAGTGTAAGAATGATAGCACGTCAGTATCTTTTCGCGGGTCGAGTCCAGGGGGTCGGGTTCCGCTATTCCACCAAGAACCTCGCCAAAGGCTTCGATGTCCTTGGCTGGGTCAAAAACCTTCCCGACGGACGTGTCGAATTGCAGATCCAGGGCGACGAAGAAGAACTGGACGAGTTTATCCAGGAGCTCCAAGACAGCCCGCTCGGTCATCACATCCATGAGCAGGAAGAACGCACCGTCCCCCTGCTCGACGACGTGCAGGGATTCTCCATTCAGCATTGATCCAGTCTTGATGAGCGACCTCGCCGTAGAAGTCAAAAACATGACAAAGGTCTTCAGCAGAGGGCTGAAGAAAAGCGACTACGTGGTCGCAGTTGACAACCTATCGTTCGATATCAAGCCGGGAGAGGTCTATGGACTGATCGGCCCGAACGGTTCCGGAAAATCGACCACGATGAAAGTCGTCCTCGGGCTCATGTCACCGACCAAGGGTGACGTCAAAGTCTTCGGCTACGACAGCGGCGATATTCGCGCTCGCAACGAGATTGGTTTCCTTCCGGAGAATCCCTATTTCTACAAGCACCTTACCGGAAAGGAGACCTTGAAGTTCTACGGTAAGCTTTGCGGATTCCGCGGGCGCGAACTGCAAGACCGTATTGCCGAACTGCTCGAACTAGTTGACCTCGAGTCCGCCGCCAATCGACGTCTCGGAGGTTACTCCAAGGGAATGCTCCAGCGCATCGGGCTGGCCCAGGCACTGATCCAGCGACCACGCCTTGTTATCTTGGATGAGCCTACGGCCGGCGTTGACCCGCTCGGCTCACGGCAGATCCGCGACCTAATTCTCAAGCTCAAGGACGACGGCATCACTGTTTTCCTCTGTTCACACCTGCTCGAGCAGGTCCAGGAAGTCTGCGATCGGGTCGGCATCATTTTTGAAGGCCGCATGCGCCGCGAAGGCCCACTTGAAGAATTGATCCAGATCGAGGAACAAACCGCCATGACCTTCTCCGGAGCCAAGCCTGAGCTGCTTGCCAAAGTGCGGGAGCTGATCGAAGCGGACTCCGGCGCCACCATCGTTGAGGAGGGGCATCCCAAAACCACACTGGAAAGACTCTTTGTCAGCCTGTCTCACGCCAGCAACACAGACGATAAGGGGGACGAGAAATGAACCAGACACCTCCCTCTGTTTTCGAACCAGCCACAAAGACCGTCTCTCCCTTCTCACTGAGACGCGTGATGGTGATAGCCTCCAGTTCGGTCACCCAACTGGTGCGCATGAAGACCTTCTACTTCCTGCTCGCTTTTGCTGCGATCATCGTGGTGCTGATGAGCCTGAATCCGCCCACCACTCCAGCCGGTGTCCTTTCAACGATCAAGCGGATTTCCTTTGGCACGATGGATGTGTTCGCCTGGCTCTTTGCCATCGTTTCGACGGCCCTGCTCATTCCCAAGGATATTGAGGATCGGACGCTTTACACCATTCTGTCGAAACCGGTTCGTCGCATCGAGTACCTCATCGGGAAACTGCTGGGCGTGCTTTGGGTCATCGCAATTTCCCTCCTCGTCATGTATGCCGTCTGCGCCTTGGCTCTATGGTCTCGGGAAACTCTCTACATCGCGGAAGAGCTCGAAGCCATGAACGCCGACGCCCGCTACTCCGCGGAGAATGTCGGGGCACAGATCGCGCTCATTGAACAACAGGGGCTTCGACCGGAACTCGGCATCGCCGTTCTCGGCTCATTCCTCAAGGCCGCCGTGGTTGCTTCGGTCACGATCTTCCTGTCCACCTTCGCATCGAGTTCGTTGTTCTCCATTATCATTAGCGTGCTGGTTTTCATCATCGGTCACGCCCATACTATGGCGACGAGCTTCTGGCTCTATCAGACAGACAACAGTCTTTTCGTCCAGCTCCTGTTAAAGGTGGTCAAAATCTTTATACCAAACTTCCAGCTTTATTCATTCAGTCATGGAATTATACAGGGTGAAGCTGTTGCCTACTCCCTTGTCTGGCAGATGACCGGATTGACCGGCGTCTATCTCGTGGTGTTCCTGTTTCTCTCGCTGCTCGTTTTCATCGATAAGGAGTTTTGATGGTGTCGTTCTTCCGGAAAATTCCCCGAACCATTATCGTCCTCATTGTTCTTGTGGCCTTTGGACTGGTGCGGACACCGTTTGAGAATCGGCTAGGGGAACAATTAATCGAAGCCAAGCTAGTCGTTCCCCCGCCGGGAATGACCGTTCTCGACCAGATGGGTCAGTCTGCCCTGATGGCCACACTCGGCGGATTACGACCACTCGTTGCCGGATTTCTCTCCCTGCAAGGCTACGAAAATTTCAGCGAAAAAAACTGGGATGAACTCCGCCAGACTTACCTGATCATCACGGCGCTGGAGCCACTCGAAGAATCTCACTGGGTCAATGCGATCTGGCATCTCGGAATCAATGCTACCGCCAACATGGAACTCGACACAAAACTGCCCGGCTTCGAACGCAAGCGCCGCTTCCACAACTACGCGCAACAGGCCATCGAATTTGCAGAAAAAGGCCTCGAACAAGTTCCCGATTCTGTCCCCATCCGCAAACAACTAGCCGAGGTCTACCGCGAGAAACTGAAGGACTGGGAAAACGCAGCCAGGGTCTACAAGGAGATGATAGAATTCGATGACGCTCCGCAGTATGCCGAACGATTTCACGGCTACTTTCTCGCCAAAGTTCCCGGTAAAGAGCAGGAGGCCTACAACTATCTCAAGGGTCTCTACGATGAGGGAGAACACCAGCACCTGCCGACCCTGATCTTTGAAATCCGGCGGCTTGAAGAGGAACTCAAGATCCCCTACCCCGGGCGCATCCCAGACGACGGCCCTGACGCCAACTTCTCCCGCCCGCAGAAACCGTCCCCCCCAGTCCTTCCGGGAGGTATTGTTATCCCCTGAGCCCCCACTTTACGTAATTGAATTAGATTCCCTCGCGTTGCGAATCCCTGAATTTGTGATTAGTTCGGAGGCTCACCCGTTCAACCGCTGCTGATTCGAAAGAGCCGACTAAGACTCAATGAAATACGCCATTTTCGGAGACATTCACGCCAATCTCGAAGCTTTCGAAGCCGTGTTGGCCGATGCCGAACAACAAGGCTGCACTGATTACGTCTGCACTGGTGATATCGTTGGCTACGCGGCAGATCCCAATGAGTGTCTGCGAATCGTCCGCGATATGAACTGCCCCGTGGTGAAAGGCAACCACGACGAAGAAGCCATTCTCAAAACCTCCCTCGAAGGCCTCAATCCGCTCGCAAAACAGGCCATGGAATGGACGCGCGCCCAGCTGAACGAAGACGAGGGTAACTTTCTCACCAACATGAAACTGGTGCGCCAGGTTGCTGACTTCACCATCGTGCACGCCACACTCGACACCCCCGGCAGTTGGACTTATGTAACCAACAAGTTCGATGCAATGGCGAGCTTCAGCTACCAATTCACCCAGCTATGCTTCTACGGTCACACCCACACGCCCAGAATTTATGTCAGAGGCGACAGCATCGAGCCGCTTGAGGAAATGGAAGTGAACCTCGAGATGGGCCGCAAGTATTTCATCAATGTTGGCAGCACGGGACAACCCCGGGACGGAGACTGGCGAGCTTCCTACGCTGTCTACGACGCCGAAAATCAGAACGTGGAGATTCGCCGTCTCGATTACAACATCCGGAAGGCTCAGGACAAGATCATCGATGCTGGTCTTCCTGAGATGCTGGCGCATCGCCTTTCACTAGGTAAGTAGCGTGAAGCTCTCCGAATGCGAAAGGATCCTGGTGGTGAAACCGAGCTCTCTCGGCGACATCACTCACACCCTTCCCGCTGTTGAAGCGATTCACCGGGCCGCGCCCGAGGCGAAGATTGACTGGCTCGTCAACACGGAATGGTCATTACTTCTCGAAGGCATCCCCTTCCTTGACCAGCTCATTTCTTTCCCACGTCGTGACTTCCGCGGCATCTCTGGAGGATGGAAAGCCGGCAACTGGGCCAAAGAGGTGCTCCAGAAAACACGTTACGATCTTACCCTCGATTTCCAGGGACTATTTCGCAGTGGTTTCCTAGCGAAGCTTTCCCGGCCCGACTGGATTATTGGATTTCAAAAAGCCCGCGAGGGCGCCTCCCTCTTCTACGACGAGAAAATCTTCATCGAGAACTGGTCAGCATGCCATGCGGTCGATCGCAACCTCACCATGGCCATGGTGGCGGGAGCCGATATCTCCGAACCCGCATTTGTGCTGCCCGAAGGGGAACCTGTCGGGGAGGCTGAATCCATCCCAGCAAACGCCATCCTGCTTCACCCTTTTTCCCGGGGCGAAGGCAAGTCCCTCTCCGTGAAAGAAGTGACCGAACTTGCTGAACAGCTCTCACCCACTCCCGTTTTTCTCGCGGGGATATTCGATGGAGAAAACCCTGCCGTATGGCCGGGCAACGTGACCGACCTCCTCGGTAAGACCAGCCTAGCTCAGCTCATTCACCTGATCCGTAAATGTGCCTGGACCGTCAGCGTCGACAGTGGTCCCATGCACCTCGCCGCAGGCATTACTGACCGGGTATTGTCGCTGCATACTTGGTCAAATCCGGCAATGGTGGGCCCTTGGCCCAAAACTTCCTGGATCTTTCGCGAAAGTGAACTCTTCCAAGTCGGCGATCTCACTCCGGACCGCTTTCCGGAACGTCGCGATCTCAAGAACACTTATGAGCGGCAGGAGCGGCTCTTTTCGCCTGAAGACATCGAGACCCTCTCCGCCTTTCTCCAGGAGCAAATTGTCACATGAAACACGTCCAGATTTACACTGACGGCTCCTCACGCGGAAACCCGGGACCGGGCGGTTACGGCACCGTGATTCGTTACGGAAAATATTCCCGCGAGCTCGCCCAGGGGTTCAAAGTGACCACCAACAATCGCATGGAGATTCTGGCCGCCATTGCGGGGCTGGAGCTCCTCAGGGAACCCTGCGAGGTGACGATCTACTCAGACTCTCGCTATCTTGTCGACGCCCAGACCAAAGGCTGGGTCGAAGGATGGAAATCAAGGGGATGGAAAAAGAAAGACAAATCCGGGGTGAAGAATATCGACCTCTGGAAACGTCTCGAGACAGCTGCGGAAGGACACCAGATCGACTGGCAATGGGTCAAGGGTCACGACGGGCACGAAATGAACGAACGTTGCGACACGCTCGCAACCGGAGCAGCAGACGGCGATTACGGCGCTCTCATCGACGACAGCGGCTTCGAAGGCTAAGTGCTAGGGCAACGCCTTGAGCGCTTCTGCCTTCCTGAAGGCTTCGATCAACTGCTCCGTAATAGCATCGCTGTATAGCGGCATGCGTCCCGACATGTAGGGACGGGTTCGGTTTCCATCATCGATACCAAGCATGGCACGGCGCGTCAACGCGTGGGTCGACTCCCCGCCGACATGATCCAGGGCCGGAGGCAGATGCCCCTCTCTTCCCATTCGTCTCGCGGATTCCTCTTCAAATCCGAAGTAAACTTCGCGTGCTGTCTCCACGCCGCCGACACGGTCTCGTTCGTGGCAGCCGTAGCAGTTCAGCTGCTTCATCCGCCAATCGAGTTCCCGAGCACCTTCAGCTTCTGGCCGGGCGATAAACTCAAGCGCCAGACCGATGGCCCGTTTCTGCACCCTATCCAAGCCGTAAAACGGCACCCCGCCACCCGGGGGACGTTCAGACAGGCAGGCAGTTCGAGCCGACGGATCGAGTTGCAGCAGCGACTTCGAATGATTGCCTGCAGGCTTTGCCTCATCCCCCGGAATGGAATGACAGGCGATGCAGTTCTTCCGGGCAAACAATTCTCTCCCCTGAGCGATCAGATCATCACTCGCTTCAAAGTTGTCACCCTCCGTTAGAGCTTCGGCGAGATTATCCGGAAGGACGAAATCGGGCCCTGCATTCAAATAGGCTGCGATATCGGCGGCTTCTTTCTCACTCAGCTGAAAATCAGGCATCCGCCCCGACGGTCGATGCTCGTTCGGATTGAGAAGAAAATGGGTAAAGGCTTGCAGATCATAGAGGTCCGCCAGGTTCATCGGAATACTCGGCAAACCGGCCAGTTCGATCCCGGCGTTCTCCGGAACTCCATCCGGACGGAAGCCCACCTCGGGAGCATGACAGGCCACACAGCCGATGCGGTGATAGATCTTTCGACCCGCCTCAATATCGCCCTGTTCATAAGACGGGACCTCATACTCTAGGCTCGCGAGGTAGTGCCTCAACGCCTCCACCTCTCTGAGATCCCGGTCGGGACCCGCAAAGAAACTCGGCATCGAGGTGTCTCGCTTCACGAACCGCGGATTACGGATCATGATCTCCAGATCCAGGGTGTCGAGCCGGGTTCCCACTCCCTCCAGGTTCGTCGCCTCAACGCCGGCAAGCTGATCGTGCCATCGCTCCGGCGGTTCGTGGCAGGCCACGCAGTTGAGTTCGTTCAAAAGAATCAAACCTCCCTGGGTCAGGTATTCATCGTCATCAAGGCTACTGTAGAAACGCTCAAACCCGATCACGAACGGATAGTTCACCGGCTTCGCATGAGCCGGATGTCCTTCCACTCTTCCGACTATCCCCAGCCAGAACGCGAGCAGCAGACCTAAACCTGTCAGGTGATAGACCAAACCCTGTTGAGTGGGTCGCCCTCTCTTTCGATTCGTTCCGCCGATCGGAACACTATGCCAATATCCTGCCATCAACGAGCGTCACCATGCGCTCGCCCTGCTCAGCGAGCTGATTGTCGTGCGTCACAACGAGCAGGGTTCGTTCCTTCTCGTCCGCCAACTCCATGAGAAGCTCCATAACCGCGACACCAGTCTTGGAATCGAGGTTACCGGTTGGCTCGTCAGCAAAAATGATATCGGGCTCGTTGATGAGCGAGCGGGCAATGGCAACGCGCTGCTGTTCCCCTCCGGAAAGCTCGTTCGGGAGGTGTCCACTCCTCGCTCCCAGCCCCACCCGGTCTAGCAGTTCCAGGGCTCGATATTTTCCCTCCCGTCCTCGGATCAATGCTGGAACCATCACGTTCTCCAGTGCGGTCAGCTCCGGCATGAGAAAGAAACTCTGAAAAACGTAGCCCATGCGTGCATTGCGGACCTTGGCCTGCTCGCGACGCGGGAGCTTGTAGAGAGATTCCCCGTCAATCAAAACCTGCCCTTGATTCGGCTTCTCCAACCCGGCGAGCGTGTAGAGCAGCGACGTCTTTCCGGCGCCCGAAGGTCCTACGAGAAACAGTTTCTCTCCATGCTGCACTTCGAGAGACACGCCTCGCAGCACTTCGATCTTGTTATCACCGATTTCGAAAGTGCGAACGATGTCGCGGGCCTCGACGGCCATTTCCATGGACACAGAACTGGATCTAGTCATAGACAAAAAACATTCGCCCCGGAAAGGTCCGAGCACGAATGTTTTTTTCAATCAACAATTGCTGGGCTTGTCAGCGCTTGCCCTTAAGCCCTTCCCGACGGGCTTTCTTGGCCATATTAAGCGCTTTTTCGCTGCCATAGCGGCTGATAGAAAACTTCGCTGTCTTGCGCTTGTTCTTACCATCGACCCAGGCTGCTTGCCAATATTCATAGGTCTTACCCTTTGGTGATTTGGATACCACGTGCGTGACCCCGGTAACGCCTGACTGTTTGATGCGGCGCTTCTTCTTTGCGGCCGCCTCTTGCTTATATTTGGGCATCTTGGCGAGCAGCTTGTCGCGGTAATCCTTGGCCGCCTTCAGCGCTTTAGTTTTTCCACCGGAGGCTTTGTCAGGGAAATATTTCTGGTTACTTTTTCCGCGATGAGTGACGCGAACGTAAAAGCCGTGATTTTTCTTCTCCGGCTGGTCGATACGGGTAATGCCGTAATTTGGTCTTGGAGCGATCATAAGGACAAAA
>PKCI01000139.1 GCA_002862135.1 Verrucomicrobiota bacterium
AGAATCGAAGGGAGTTTCATGAACAAAAGGTGACGATCACTCTACCGACATGTCGATCCCCTTTTCTTGGCGCTATCAAGCCGGATTTTGTCTCAATCCGTCAGGACCTCACTCCGCGATGTAGCCTGGAGGTCGGGAGGTCAGGCTCATTTCTTCCTGGAACGTAATCGCCATGCCACGAAGCCGGCGCATCATGTCGCGGTCCCGAACAGGTTTCGATTCCGTCGGGTCCTCCTTCAAATTGTAGAGTGTCGCACGTGGGGTAAGCACCAATTTGTGATCGCCGGATCGCACTGCCGCGAAGGCTCCCTCGGCGCCGTGATAGAAGAAGGCATTGATGTATTCCTCACGGTCAAAGTATTGAGACCACTCATAGGCCTGATCCCAGTGACGGCGCAGCGGGAGTTCGGCATTCAGTGAAAGTTGATCAGAGGGAGCAGGAATCCCCTCGCACTCGCCTTTAAGCATGGGGAGGAGATCTCGTCCATCAATCACCGGATGATCGTCGCCAATCTCAATCCCGGCCAGACTGGCTAAAGTCGAATACCAATCCAAAGCATTGACGATTTCATGGTTCTCAACCCCTTGGGAAATCCCGAGTCCAGGCCCCCAAACGATCCCCGGCACTCGAATGCCACACTCCCAGGTCGTCAGCTTGTTACCGATCAATTCCTGTCCTTCAGTGCGGCCCGGGCCGCGGCCGTTGTCGGAGGCATAAATCACCAGGGTATTGTCGGCAATCCCATTGTCCTCGAGCGAATCCATGAGACGACCCACGTGGAAATCCATTTCGTGAATGGCGTCACCGTATTCGCCCCAATCAGAGGTGCCGCGAAACTCTTCACTGACCCCGAGCGGCACGTGAAGCATCGTGTGAGGAAAGTAGATAAGGAACGGCTTGTCCCTGGTCCGCTCAATGTAGGCGATCGCCTCATCTGTGTAACTGCGGGTCAATTCTTCAGGGACCGCCTCATCCTTCACCACCTCACCGTTCCTCATCACCGGAACCCTGCCGCCTTCAAAGTAAACGATCTCCACCGGGTCGAGATTCGAGTAGAGTCCATAGTGGTAGTCGAATCCCTGCGAATGCGGCAGGAACTCCCCCTTGTCACCCATGTGCCACTTGCCGATGCAGGCCGTTTCGTAGCCGTTGGCCTTAAACAATTCTGCCAGCGTCACTTCGTCTGAATGAATCCCCCGCTTGGAATCCGCCCGCTGCACCCACGCCTCCATGCCGATGCGGCGAGGGTAACAACCAGTCAGCAACCCGGCCCGCGACGGCGAGCAAATCGGCGCGGCGGCGTAATAGTCCGTGAACCGAATTCCCTCTGTCGCCAAGGCATCAATTCTCGGTGTCTTGATCTCCGTCGCTCCATAGCAGCCCAGGTCATAGTATCCCTGGTCGTCAATAAAGATGATGATGACGTTAGGATTCTCGGCAGCCATCACGGAAAGGGATGCCAATCCGAGAAGAATTGAGAGAACAATTGATTTCATGACACCGGAACTCCCGTTTCCCAGCTGATTGCCCACAAAAAAGTCGATTCAGCCACCGTTGCGCCCCTGTTCAGCCTAGTTTAAACCAAAAATCTTAAAAAGCAGGGGCCTGGCGCCGCGGCAACGCCCAGTTACCCATTAACTTAGTCTTCAAAACTGATGCCACTCAGGTCGCGACTTCCGGTTAGTCGAAAATCGGATAAAATGTGTTAAACGCAGCTTCCCCGAACTCGGCCGGATCATTGAAGCGACGATCCCGGTTCAAGCCGTCTATCGCCGCCATATCGGCCCCGGTAAGTTCGAAATCGTATATCTCGATATTCTCCTTCAGGTGTTCCACGGTTTGAGTCTTCGGAATCGCGACCGTGCCACGCTGCACGGCCCAGCGAAGAGCAATTTGTCCGATAGTCTTGCGGTGGATTCCGGCAATCTCCTTCATTACCTCGTCATCAAAGAGAGACTCGCCCGCTTCCGCCATGCTTAGCGGCACGTAGGAGCTAGCGCCAAAGGGAGAAAAAGCTGTGACCGTGATATCGTCCTCCTGACAATAACGCAGTAGGCGTTGCTGGCTGAGGTAAGGGTGCATTTCCACCTGATTAACAGCCGGCTGAATTCTTGCGTAAGCTCGAATGTCCCGCAGCATCGCTGTGCCGAGGTTGCAAACACCGATGCGCTTGACGAGACCATCATCGACCAGTTTTTCCATCGCACCGTAGGTATCAACATACGGAACATCGACGTGCTTCATCGCCGGGTTCTCGGCATCCGGATCAAAGAACCAGCCCGGAGGATATCGCGCCTCGAACGGCACATAGGCCAACGTCACCGGAAAGTGAATCAAGTAGAGATCCAGCTCATCGATCCCGAGATCCGAAAGGGAACGCTCGCAGGCAGCCCGCACGTGATCGGGATGATGATAAGTATTCCAGAGCTTTGATGTGATCCAAAGATCATCACGTTTCACCTGCCCTCCTGACAAAGCCTCACCAACACCTTTACCCACCGCCACTTCATTACCGTAATCACAGGCACAATCAAAGTGACGGTATCCCATTGCCACAGCATCGGGGATCAAGGTCGGAAGCACTTCATCGGGGATCTTCCAGGTTCCCAGCCCGACAGTCGGTAAGGCACCACCGCTTCTCACTTCAATAGTTCGAGTAGATTCGTCCATGCTCTACCGCTTATACAAATGCTCCCGCTCAGAATCAAGCAACTCAACCGCCCTCTTTCCGTTGTTAAACTCCCCCACGGTGTGGCGGAGACACATGGGAGATTGACGAAACAGAACAACCGTAGTTATCGTGACTCAGCAGTAACACCATCAAGCCACTCTCATGAAATCTCTTTTCTCGATCGCCACCGCAATTCTTTTGATCAATTCAGCTGCTCTCGCAGACTCTACCCCGGTCATCACGGCAGCGCAGGCCGCTCAAATCGCCCAGCAAGATTTGGAAAGCCGCGGTATCGAGGGCCAATTCTACATTTGGCAGATGACCTACAAAAAAGACTCTTTCATGAGTGGTAAAAGATACTGGGAAGTGCTCTGGAACAAGAGTTTTCCCGCGCAAACTGAGGGGCGCAAAGAATTCGGGCTGCGAATTCAAATGAATGGCGAATACACGCGCGCCGTCAAATAGCTCGATTACTTCCCAAGCCCGGTGAAAAACGACCGGCATTAATCACCACCTCATCGGGAACCAACCTGCAGGCTTGCCGAGCGGGATCCAAAGTCTTCAGATCTTCGAAGAAAGCCAGCTCGCCCAGATCCTGTATTTAAAAAGAAAGAAGCCCGAGAGACGGGTTTCCGTGAGTCTTGCCTGAGAGGTGAATGTCACCTCAGACCTGAGGCTTCGCTGGTAGGAGAAGCTGAAACGACGACGACGAAGCAGATAAGCGCGAATATCGAAGCAGGAAATAGGCAACTATGAAGTGGAGATTGCGTTCAGATTCTTCGAAGGGCACGGGATTTTGGAGGGAAATCAGCTCACCTTTTTCTTGTCTTTCGGGTGTCTCGGAACCTCTTCTGAAATCTCTGCGCAGATTGCCGCTCCGATGAAATAACCGCATGACATGTAGTAGATCCAGACGAGAAAAATCACCACTGAACTGGCCACGCCATAGGCTGAAGCAATCACACTGTGCGTGATATAGGTCTGAAAAAGTGTCCGTCCTATCAAAAACGCTGTCAGGAAAAACAGGGTTGCCGCGAAAAGCGCTCGTTTCCTTGGCGCCGGGGTGGGCACAAAACGCAACAAGACATAACCACCGATCGACAGGATGACGGCATTCGAAACCCCAGCGAGCATTTTTCCTCCGAGCTGCCAATCCCTCATCCATGGAGCTGCCAGGGTCGGAACAATGAAGATCAGACAAATAATCAGGCCGGCCACAATCGCAGAGCCGAGCGCCACTCCACGACCAATCAGATTCTTGTAAAAAACTGCCTTCGGGGTCTCCCCCTTTTGATTGAACATAACTCTGGTTCCAAGGAGCAGCCTCACGAATATCGACGAAGCCGCCCAGATCAGGACAAGCCCCGAAACGACGTTTGACCACCAAGGACCGTCGGCAATCAGCTTCAGGTGGACTACTGAAACAAGAGATTCTGCCGCACTGACGGGAATCATGTCCGCAAGCCATTCAATGGCGGCGTCCTTTGCTTTGTCAGGCCCGATAGTGCGCGAAGTGACAACCACGCCGAACACGAGCAACGGTGCCATTGCAAACAGCGCATAGAATGAGACTGACGCCGCCAGCCCGGTGCCGTCACGCTGACCCCAACGGCGTAGCGCCCGGGCAATCAGCATGACGATCCTGACAATTTGCGACGACGATTCCCGTTCCATCAACTCTGGCCACTGCCGCACTACCTTCCACCATGATCAGGAAGCAAGGCAACACATTGTCACCGTAACAAATCACTCGTCGATATGTACTGGTGCCTCCCGCGCTATTCGCGCCTGAAAATCTCCCAGCCCCCCCCAGAAGGTTGGCTTGTTTAAATCTACCTCGTGCACCACCACGGAATCCCATTCCTGGGCATAAGTCAGCCAATCCCCTTCCCGGTCCCAGATCGCCGTCTTCATCCAGTTCGCCTCATGATCCGTGTAAGTGGAGGTAACGAGGTAAATTCCGTTCTCAGCGCATCTTGCCGCGGCCAGCCTCGGGTTTCCGCCCCAGATTGGTAAGGCAATCACCTCGGCTCCTTTCATGGCCAGGTTCCTCGCAACTTCCGGAAAAAACACATCGTAGCAGATCATCATGCCGACCGTGCCAAAGCGGGTTTGGAAAACGGGGTATTCATCCCCCGGTGCAATCCCTTTGGCAATTTCCTCGCGTGGCAAAGTAACCTTTCGATATTTGCCGACAACCTCTCCGAACGGCCCTATCAAAACAGCGACATTGTAAGCGAGTGGTCCGTCTCGCTCGACAAGGCCTGCGACGATGTAGCAATCATGTTGCTTCGCCAGTCCCCCGAAATAATCGGTCGACGGACCTGGGATGGCTTCAGCCAGTTCAACGAAATCACTGCCCACGCCTCTGCAGGTCAACAACTCCGGAAGCACGATGAGATCGGCGCCCTCTGCGGCGGCTTTTGCAATGAGCGGGGCTAAAGCTTCTCGATTTCCTTGCGACGTTCGATCGGTCTGATTCAACCGCGTATGCACCGCAGCAAGTTTCACTTTTCTTTCTGCAAGAGCCTCACTCGGAGCAAAGGAAATTTCCTTCCACTCAGCCATTCCTCCCGAAGCCCATCGTAGGTGTAATTGCACCACCGCTGTCACCGCTTGGTCCGGCACCAGGTAGCGATCCGAAACCAGAATCCAGTCATCGACTGCGAATCCCTTGTCCCGGGGAAATTCAGGACGAGCCCGGTCTTTGTCCGACCCGAAGTAGGCCGGATTGATCGGATGAGGACTCTCCACCGCCTCGCCGTTTTCACCATACCATTCAATGCGCACCACGCAGGAACGGCGAGGATGCTTCACCTTCTCGCATCGACGAAGTGCGGAAAACTCCAGCCACTCGCCACCGCTGACGGGATAGATTGATTCCCAGTATCCGTTTAGACCCTCCCGATCAGAAGAAATAAGCATGAGTTCGCCTTCGGGGCCCAGTTTTCCCGCCACCCCGATCTCCGGACGGGGAGACTTGAGTTCCCATTCCGTGGGGCGTCGCTCATCTGCATTCACCGCCATCACCCAAAGGGAAACCGTTCCTGCCAGGAAACGGCTGAAAAGGCCAAAGGTAGTTGCCATTCGCATAACGAGCGGCAGACTACCAAGGCTTCTGAAGCATTGCGATCACGCAATGCAGCAATCTTTCTATTCGGCCGTAGCGGTATCAGGCGCTTGATCAATAACAGGGCCGAGCATTCTGCACGGTCTGCACCACTGCGCATGAGAAGATCTATGGCAAAGGAACCTGCCCCGCATGCCTAAGGTAGGCAATCAAGTCTCTTACTTGCTCGTCACGAAATGGTTGTAGCAATCCTTCCGGCATCATTGAGACTTCAGCAACCGACCTTTTTTTGATGAGTGATTTTTCGACCACGGTCTCCTCCGCCATTTGCTGAAGTGTCACCGTATTGTCGTTTTCCGCAGCAACAATCCCGGTCATGACACGGCCATCTTTTATTTCGAAAATGCTCATTCGGTAGTCCAAGCTCACCACCGCACCCGGATCAATGATGTTCTCGAGCAGGTAGCTGAGATCATGGCGATTGGATCCGGTCAAATCAGGTCCGATGCGCCCTCCCTCCCCATACATGATGTGACAGGCGCCGCAGATCATCGCATACAACTCCCGCCCTTTGCCCAAGTTGGGTTCTCCGGAAATTCCACCATCAAGTTTCGCGGTCCACTCTTCGATCAGCTTTCTTTTCTCTCCGCTCGAAACCCTAACACCACCCCAGACATCTTCGAGCAACTGCGTCAGTTCTGTATCCTCAAACGATAGAATCTGGCGCGCCTGGAAGGCGGAAAGATTCGTCTTGGAAATTTCCCCAGACTCAATCTTCCTCAGCAGTGCCGCCGACCAGGCAGGACGCGAGACCAACACCTCGATTAATTTTGGGCGCTCCGTCGGATAAAAACGTGAGTAGTCCGCTAACATAACCTCGCCGAGTTTCGGATCATCAAACAGGGCCAGGCCACGAATAGCAATTGCGTTCATCACTTTGTCCTTTAGGAGCGGTTCGCAAATCTCGCGCAAATCTTCAGGCCGGCTTTCGATCAAAGTCTCCAGTGCTGCGATTCGGGCATTAATATCTTCGTTTCGGTCTTTGACCATCAACTTGATTTCATCTAGCGCACGCCCGTCACCAAATCCAACACTCAGGTCCACTCCCAGCGATTTGATCATCTCATTGTTGGATTTTTCGATCTCAGCAACGACGGCATCCCAGGGCCCCGGTTTGGACACGGTGCGCCATCCGCGCGTGGCTTCGTTAGTCCCCTCGAGAAGAGCCAATTGAGCAGACGGGTCCGCTTCAGGAAACCAGGTCAGCAAATCATCAATACTGGTGGGATCCTTCTTGAGATGACTCGTCAACGCTCTCGCAATCCAACGATGCAGATCTGGCCACTTCGACGCCTTCGCAATTCGAACGAGGGCGTCAGGTTTCGTCTCCGTTAGGGGACAGATTCCATACCAGACCATTTCAGGAAGGTTGTAGTCGTCAGCATCTTCCTTGCGGGCGGTCAGGATAGTGGCCACGGTTTCTCGTTCATCAAGCGGCAGGCGCTGCAGTATCGAGGCCAATGCCAAACGAACCAGCCCTGAATTATCTAACTGCGCTCGCTCCGCGAAAATAGCGAGGACCGAATTTTCATATTCCTTCGGTGGCCGGGAGGAAAGAGGCCCCATGATGGTATCGAGGGGACTGTCATCCGCCAGCAGTCGCAACGCCCACGCACGCATCGCCTCGTTGCGATGTTTCACGAGGTTTTCGAGATGAGCCGACTCACCCATTCCGTGCAACAACCACAACGCTCGAAGCTGCGCGACAACATCGGCATCACCTTCCAGGATCCCAAGGCAGAGATTCTTGAGTGATTCATCGGGCCCCTCCACCGCGATGCGCTCGAGAAGTCGTCGGAAATTCCAGGGATTCACCTCATTCAGGCAGGAAAGAGAATCGGCACTGATTTCCTGCGTAGCACAAAGATCCGGCGGGGAAGGCGTTCCGTAACTGACCCGGTAGATCCGCCCGCTCGTTCGGTGCACCCCGGTGTGTTCATGGCACTCACCAGTATCGCTCCAGTCGATGATGAAGGCCGATCCATCAGGCCCTACCCTGATGTCGATACCTCGAAACCACGTGTCCTCCGTGATGAAGATATCAGGTTCATGGCGGCCGAAAAATCCGCTCCCATCGCGCTCAAGCCTTTCCACGTTGGTTCGCAGCCCATGCATGTTCATCGTGTAGAGCTTGTTGCGATAATACTCCGGCCACTGCTCGCCCTGGTAGATCATCATCCCGATATGAGCGTGTCCTCCGCCGAAAGCGTTCGCGGCACCGTTCCTTGATTCCGACCACTTGCCATTGGTGTCGAAATGAAAGTGGTCCGCGTGTCCATCGATTCGCTCAAAAACGAGCGGGTTCGGATCAGCTCCGAAACTCTCGGTGAAGTGCGCACCGTGAATCCCGTGCCAAAGGTGATTGTTTACGGTGTTAATGAAAAACAGTTCGCCGTGCTGATCCCAGTCATGCCCCCAAGGATTGGTCGTTCCGTGAGTGAGCGATTCGAAGATTTTAGTCGCCGGGTGGTAGCGCCAGATTCCGCCTTCGACCGCGATGCGATCAGCATCAGGAGTGCCCGGAACCCCCACCCGCCCCGGACACGAATGGCCGCAACGACCGTAGAGCCAGCTGTCAGGCCCCCAGCGAAGGCCATTGGCAAAATTGTGATAACTCGTCAGGCCAATTTCAAATCCGTCGAGAACCACTTCCGGTTTCCCGTCAGGGATATCATCCCCGTTTTCGTCGGGGATAAAGAGCAGTTGTGGCGGGCACATCAGCCAGACCCCACCACGCCCCACCTCAACACTGGTGAGCATTTGCAGGTCGTCTTCAAAAACCGTTCGCTTATCGGCCTTACCATCCCAGTCGGTGTCTTCAAAAATCAAAACACGATCCTTGAGCGATAATTCAAACCGGGTTGCCTTTTCGGCGTAGGTGTAATTCTCCGCCACCCAAAGCCTTCCCCGTCCATCCCAGGTCATGGCGATGGGGTTACGAACGTCGGGCTCGGCAGCAAAAACAGTCGCCTCGAAACCATCAGGCAACGCCATCATTCCCAGAGCTTCCTCTGCCGCCGGAGGCTCAGCGGACTTGTCGGCCTCGCTGTTGTAGACTTCCGGAAACGATTCATCCCCGTTCAGGAGCGTGACGCCCCCAAGTAGCAGGCCATAGATTATTCCCGATTTCATATCAATGACCCGGCGAACTCTCAACCGAGTTAGTTGACTGATATAACAGGCTTGATTCCATTCCCGAAGGAGAATGCGGGACGGGGATGCGCGACTCTGCCACGCCAAATCAAGACGACTGCGTGAAGGCGCTCAGTTCAGCGCTCTCAGGGATTCTCGTAAGGCCATCCTTACAATACCGCGTCTAAATACCGGGCTGGGGCCAGTATTATCAGCAACCACACGACGGCTAGAGGTCAAGGACATCGCGCATCCAGAGTGCCATACGCTCGAGACGTTGACGATCACCTCCCCGCACTTCGGCGGTCGCCCATCCACTGAAGTCGAGGCCATCGAGAATAGCCAGCACTTTCTCCCAGTGCACCTCACCGCCATTGGTTCCCACCACGCCTTCACGTTTCAGTTTCGGTTCGCCGAACTCAGGGTGCCCGCGATCCTTGATATCGAGTTTGTAAATGCGTTTTCCCAGAGCCGTTGCCCAATCCTGCGCAGACTGGTCCGTCCAGGTAATGGTATTCCCCAGATCGAAGTAGGATTTCACCAACGGTGAGTCGAATGAGTCGATGAACTCTGACATCTGCTCCCCCGTCTTGAGGAAAGAGGCCCGGACATTTTCCACACAAAGGTAGATGCCAAAGTCTTCAGCCACCGAAACAGCTTTCGCCACGTGTCCCTGCCAGGCATTGAAGTTATCATCATAGGACAATTGCGGGTCCTCTCTCGCCCAGGTAAGAACGGAGTCACATCCTAACCGTTTTGCCAATTCCAACGCCGGAAGAAGCTCGGGGTCGCTCGCATTGATGATGCCATGCACCGGGATGCCAGTATCGCCCATGGCACGCTCCAATTCGGAAATGTCGACGGGTTCGTTCGTTCTCACCTCAGTCCCGTCGATTCCCACCTCGCGAAGCATCCGAAACTTTTCCATCACTGTCATCTCCGGTTCGAGAATCATCTGATATTTCACAGCAATCTTGATGCGCCCCGTCAAAGGCCCGGCCCCAGCTAACAAGGGACAACCGAACACCGACGAACTCAGCGCAGAGCGACGCGTCATGGCACGATCAAACATATCGCCATCATAAATAGACCATTCCGGTCGCCGAGTCATTCCGCTCACGCATTCACGACCTCACCACTCTTGACCCACCGAACCGCTGACCTGCTATGCTCGCGCCATGAGCGATGCCCCTATCCTACGCCGGTCCTTTGTGAAAAATTCGACGGTCCTTGCAGCCGCTGCCGCCGCATTTCCCGCCGGAGTGCAATCCCAGAACAAAGACATCGAAAAGGTGCGCGTCGCCCTGATCGGTTGCGGTGGCCGTGGCACCGGCGCCGCGGCGCAGGCATTATCTGCGGACGACAAGGCCGAAATGTGGGCCATGGCTGACATTGACCAAAAGCAGATCGACATCAGCCGCGAGACACTTGAGAAAAACGCTCCCGACCCGAAACAGGTCAAGGTCTCTCGCGAACGCCAGTTCACAGGACTGGAAGGCTACCGGCAGGTCATGGCGATGGATGACGTCGACGTGGTGATTCTTACCACTCCTCCCGGCTTCCGCCCCTTTCACTTCGAAGCCGCTGTCACAGCCGGCAAGCATGTGTTCATGGAGAAGCCCGTCGCCGTCGACTCCGCAGGCGTCCGCAAAGTTCTGGAGGCTGCCAAAGTCGCCAAGGCAAAAGATCTCAAGGTTGGCGTGGGATTCAATCGCCGCCACAGCCCGCTCCACCACGAAGTGATTGGCCGCCTGCATGACGGTGCGATCGGCGAGCTTCCCCTCATCCAGATTTTTAACTGCCGTTCCGACGTGAACAAGCGACGCGACCGCCAGCCCGGAGAAACCGAACTCGAATTCCAGGTTCGTAACTGGTACTACTTCGCCTGGCTCAGCGGGGACTTCATGGTGGAGCAAAGTGTTCACGAGTTCGACGTGGTTCGCTGGATCAAGCAGGAGCAGTTTCCTGTCAGCTGCCAGGGCCAGGGTGGCAGGCTTGTCAGGACCGGACCGACGAACGGACAGATCTACGACCACTTCAGTGTCGACTACCAGTTTGCCGACGGCTCCATCGTCACGACCCAGCACCGCCACATCCCAAAATGCTGGAACTGGTTCGGAGAAAAGATAATGGGCACCAAGGGAACTGCGGAACTCTCCTTCAAGGCGAACGGAGCCGTCCGCCCCATCGAGGGCAAAGCATCCCGCCACCGCGAAACTCAGAATTCCTACCAACTCGAACACGACGCACTCTTCTCTGCGATTCGAAACGGGACTGAGTTCAATGAAGCCGATCGTGGTGCCTACTCCAGCCTGTTCGCCATCATGGGCCGCATGGCTGCCTACTCCGGACAGGAAGTCACCTGGGACGAAGCTCTTGAATCGCGGGAAGAGCTAGCGATCAATCCAACCAGTTGGGATGACGAACCCCCGATCACTCCCAACTCCAATCTCGAGTATGCGCCGTTCCTTCCCGGTATGGCCTGACAGACCGGGAAGACTACTCCCCGGGAACCTGGTTTGGCGCTCCCCGTTCGACCAGTTTTGCCGGCAGTTTCTTGCTCGCTGGCACTTTGCCACGCAGCATAAGACGACCAGTGCCGGTCACCCGCAGATAGTGATCGGGATCTTTGCCTTCATAGGTCAGGAAGTTCACTCCGTCTCCCACCGGGACGTCATTGGTGCATTTGAAGATAGCGGTGCCTTCGTCGACTTCATCGAACATGGCCACGTAGATCATGCGGGCGCCGGATTCTTTCGCTGCCACCACCTGTGACCAGAGAAACTGTCCACCTTCTCGGGGGATCGCATTCAACTCGTCACCGCGGAGGTTGAACCAGCTGAACCCCGGGAACACGACCGGGAGATAGTCGAGATCATACTGGCGGCACCACTTCATATCGGGCACGAAGCGATTCTTAGCGTGATTGGCCAGGCTCTTTTCGTCGCGGTACCGACCAATTGTCCACGGGCTGACCACGTCAGCCAGCTTGATCACTTCATGCAGGGCCGGATCATCCACCGAATCGCGATCCAACGAACGCCAACCCGTCGGCACCCCCAGCATGATGGAGCAGCCGTCGGCTTTCAGTTTTTCCACCAGTTGCCGGCATTCCTCGACGGTGTAATCACGAGGTTTGTAGTCTTCGAACCCCACACCCCAAATCGATACCAGCGGCTTGCCATTGTGATGCAGGTAGGCAGGGTCGCCCGTGATATCCATTTTCTCGCGGAGTTCGCGCCAGTCCTCCCAAACCAGTTCCGTTCCTCCGGCGGCAATCCCACTGAGGTCATACATCACAACGTAAGCGCGACCATTCCGGTTCGCCGCTTCGCGGGCGTGAGATAAAACGATGTCTTTGTGCAGCTTCGAGTCCGGTCGGTTCAAGCCATTTGCGAAGCGCTGGATGAACGCCCCGTCGACACCATACTCGCGCATCCACTGGAAGTGTTTCATCACCACCGTCTTTTCGACACTGCTGAATACAGCCGCAGGACTACCGTCTGCTAATTTGAACTCCGTCTGGTGCCGGGACGCCTCCGGGTATTCGCTCATGTCCGGCCAGAGATCGACCGTGACATTACCGGGCCCGAAAGGTTTGCGGCGGTTTTTGGTCCAGTGCCCCCAGCCACGTCCCAGTCCATCGCCCTCCGTCGTAAACCAGCCCTGGTAACCTGCCATCATCTTCCCATCGAGGGTAGCGCAGTTCACCCCCTTGTTACTGGGGCCGGTGTATGGCTTCAGCACAGACTCTTCCTGCCCCTTTCCGGAGAATGGAGCGACAAGGAAAACGGCAAGCCAGGCAAAGCAGCACTTCATTTTCATACCGAGTTACGACTCCCATCAAAGATACGCAAGGGGATCTCTGCCTTCCCGACGCAATGATGACGCTATCTAATCCTGCGATATTCGAACATCGCCCCCCTCTGATTCGAGCTCACCACTCTAACGTTTTTGCCTTCCCTTGATGAGAGACATCCGATTTATAACCACCCATGTAGCCGGTGAGTAAGGGCGAAATTCTTTTCTCGGATCGAATCGCCCGCTCCAGGCAGCTGATTCGGACCAGGAGAGCCCGCTCGTAGTGCAATTTGTCCGTGGAGATGTTGGATCCGTCAGCGACTGGAAGGACATCATGGACACTGCCTCCGAATAGCGATCCAACCAAATCTAACGCTTCGACAACGCTTCTTCTTCCGCCTCCGCCAGCGCAGTCCGGAACTCTTCGAGGCGTCCCTCGAATTCCGGGTTGTTGGCGAGATTCCTCTTCTCGTTAGGGTCGTTGGTCAGGTTGTAAAGTTCCTCTCCATCCTGCCACTTGCCGTAACGCCAGCGCTGATTGCGAATCGAGTAGCCGAGGTTTGGCCCTCGGGATACCACACTGTAGGCGAACTTCTTTTTGCCAGGACGGTCGGGCCGCGGAAGCAGCGGCACCAGCGACGCCCCCTGCAAGTGAACCGGCGGGGTCAACCCGGTAAGCTCGGCCACGGTCGGGTAAATATCGATCAACTCCACCATCGCCTCGGAATTGGTTCCTCCTGTGGTGAGACCGGGAGCGTGAACAATGAAGGGAACCTT
>PKCI01000104.1 GCA_002862135.1 Verrucomicrobiota bacterium
CCTCTCCGATCACGGGTTGCATCACCTTTACGACGCAGAGTGCTCCCAAAAAAAGGCCGAGAACATTTTTGACAAAGTTCGCGCCGGCACTAATGCCGACGCAGCCCAGACAGAGGCCTTTGGAGCCTATCTCATGCTTTTCTTCGGCGAACTCGACGCCTCTCATGGCTGGACCAAGCAACTCCACATCGGGTGCGAGCGGAACAACAATCGGCGCCTCTTCGAAAAGCTCGGGCGCGATATCGGTTGTGATTCCATGGCCGATGTCGATCACGTAGGTGCCGTTGGCAACTACCTAAACACACTCGACCAGCGGGGCCACCTTCCCAAGATCATGCTCTACAACCTCAATCCGAAGGATAACTACTCCCTAAGCGGCATGATGGGGAACTTTCAGCAGGCCAAACCCGGCGAACCTCCCTGCCGTCTCCAACTTGGAACGGCCTGGTGGTTCCTCGACACCAAGGAAGGAATGGAGTGGCAGATCAATGCTTTCTCTAACAACAGCCTGCTCTCGCGCTTCAACGGGATGCTAACCGATTCTCGCAGCTTCCTTTCCTTCACCCGCCACGAGTACTTCCGCCGTATCCTCTGCAACGTCGTTGGTCAGGACATCGAAAACGGGGAAATTCCTCGCGACATGGAACTGGTTGGGGATATGGTTCGGCGAATCTGCTTTCAGAACTCAGCAGAGTTCTTCGGACTGGAATTACCGTGAGCGAATCGAAACAGCTGAACGTCGATACCGTCATTATCGGAGGCGGAGTCGCTGCCTTGTGGACCGCCAATGTTCTCAAGCGGTCCGGTCAGTCGATTTGTGTCCTGAGCAACTCCCCTCTCGGAGAGGGACAGTCACTCGCGGCCCAGGGCGTCATTCATGGCGGTTTGAAATACGCAGCCGGGGGCAAGCTCAATGAGGCCTCTGAAGCACTAGCGGCCATGCCCTCCCGCTGGCTCGATGCGATGGCCGGAAAAGGGCCTGTCGATTTAAGTGGTGCAGACCTGCTCTGCGATCATCAGGTTCTCTGGAGCCTTCCGACTGTCGTAAGCCAGGTCATAAGCTTCTTTGGCAGCAAGGCAGTTCGCGGGCGTTCTGCCGGTATCAAGCGGGACGCCTATCCTGAAGTGTTTAGGTCCCCCGAATACAAAGGCCGTCTCTTTCGCATTGACGAACCGGTCGTCGATCCCGTTTCGATCGTTCGGGAATTGGCTGCAGGCGTTGCTCAGGAGACTTGGCTCGTCGATTGGGATTCTAACATTTCACTGGAAGCCGGGGGGAAACAGGTGGAATCGATTACCATCATTGGCGACGAAGGTCCCGTCGTTTTAAAAGCGGAAAACTACCTTCTCGCGGCAGGAGCCGGCAATGGCCCATTGCTCGATCGCATTGGCATTGCAACGCCTGAGATGCAGCTGCGTCCGCTTCATCAACTCATCATCCGCAACGATGATCTGCCTGATTTTTACTCAGTATGCGTCGGTAACGGCCCCAAGCCGCCGCTTGTCTCGACAACTCACACCGACAGCACCGGTCGCAAAGTTTGGTATATCGGAGGCGACATCGCCGAAAAGGATGGAGTCGTCCGGTCCGAGTCTGAACAGATCGAAGCCGGAAAAGCACTCTTCAAGAAAGTCATGCCGTGGGTGGACTTGTCAGGTGCTGACTGGTTCACCTGTCGCAGTGAACGTGCTGAACCCCTAACCGGAACCGGTGATCGTCCCGCCGGAGCTTTCTGTGAAAAACAGGGCAACGTCCTCATCGCCTGGCCAACGAAACTGGCGCTGGCACCCGACCTCGCCGATCAAGCCCTGGCTCATACCGGCGCTTCAGCGAACGATACGCAAGCCTGTCTGGGCCTGCCCCGCCCCCACCTTGGAACGCCCCCGTGGGACCTCACCTGACAGTCCAATGAAACGTCGCCCCATTCACTCCACAGACATCGAGGTCACAAGCCTCGCTCTCGGAACCGTGAAGTTCGGCCGTAACCAGGGTGTGAAGTATCCCACCTCTTTCGACCTGCCGTCTGACGACAATATCCTCTCACTTCTCGATGAGGCCCGCGAACTCGGAATAAACTTCCTTGATACTGCTCCCGCCTACGGTCTTTCTGAAGAACGCCTCGGGCAACTCCTTGGTTCCCGGCGGGACGACTGGATCATCATGTCCAAAGCAGGTGAGGAGTTCGATGATGGGGAGTCGACCTTCAACTTTTCCGGAGAATGGATCAGCCAAAGCGTCGACCGAACTCTGTCACGTCTTCGAACAGACCGGGTTGAGTCCCTGCTTCTTCATTCCGACGGCAACGACTTGGATGTCCTCGACCATTCCGGCGCCGTTGATGCTCTTTTCGCACTCAAAGATCAGGGAAAGATTCGTTCCCACGGCATTTCCACTAAAACGGTTGCCGGTGGGCTTCGCGCCATCGAACTGGGGCTGGATGCCGTCATGATCACCTACAATCCCTGGCATACCGAAGAGGAAGCTATCCTCGATGCTGCGGCGAAAACCGGGACTTCTGTCTTTCTCAAGAAAGCACTTGGAAGCGGCTGGTTTGTTGCCGAAGACGGTGAAGACCTCGTAGAAAAGTCTTTCCGTTTCATTTTTGAGAAGCCTGCTGCCACCTCCGTAATCGCCGGGACGATCAACCCGGAGCACCTTCGGCATAATGTCGAAGCGATGGAGAGAGCTGGGGCATAATCATCGAAAAAGCGGTTGGGTTGTTCCGAAGTTGAGGCAGGTTCCCTTTCGATTTGGATGGATAATCCCAAGCCCATATTTTTCGACAGCCATATGCACACTCCTTTGTGCAAGCATGCGGAAGGTCATCCGGTAGAGTATATGGAGCGCGGCATTGAGCAGGGACTGGCCGGTATCATCATCACTTGTCACAGTCCAATGCCGAACCAGTTTTCCCATCGGGTCAGGATGGCCCCTGAACAGTTCAAAGAATATCTCAACCTGGTAGAGGACGCTGATCATGAGGCTCCCGAAAACTTCGAGGTTCGGCTGGGACTCGAAAGTGATTTCTTCCCCGGAATGGAAGAATGGCTAACCGAACTTCACGACTCCGCCGATTTCGACTATATCCTTGGCTCGGTTCACTGGCACATACCGGAATATCTCGACGCCTTTTGGCGGGGAGATCCTGACTCTTTTCGCCGCCAGTATTTCGAACATCTTGCCGAATCAGCGGAAACCGGACTCTTCGACAGCCTTGCTCACCCTGACCTGATAAAAAACGCCAGTCCGGACGACTGGAATTTTGAAGATATCCAGCCCCACATCGAAGACGCACTCGACCGCATCGCCCGGACAGGCGTCGCCATGGAAATCAATACCTCTGGCCTGAATAAGGCATTCCCTGAGATGAATCCAGGGCCCCAGATGCTGTCACTCATGGCCAAGCGTGATATCCCCGTGGTAATCGGATCAGACTCTCACACTCCTGAACGTGTCGGTGAAAACTTCCCACTAGCGCTCGATCTACTCGAAGAAGCCGGATATGACTACGTTAGTGTCTTTCGTCGGCGCAAACGCAGTGATATCCCAATTAGCCTAGCGAAAAACAGCATCACTGCCACTTGCTGACCCTTGAATAATTACAGCTTGGATTCAATTTCGCCAATTTGGCGGACAAGCTCGTTCATCTGCTCCACCTCGCGCCGGTAGCCGGCCTCATCATTCTGAATGTAGAACTCGTCGCGGCGCACGCGGCACTGGGCGAGACGAATACGAAGATCGTTCACCTGCGACAATAGGTGATCAACACAAACCTGTGGATTTTGCTCCGGCATCACGCTGAGCTCCGGTAGGTGAGGCACCTCTACGAGTTCGTCGGGCACCGCCTCAACAGCTAGTTTCAATTTCTGGACTGACGTTTCACGAAACTCCTGGTTGGTTCTCGCTTCCTTCGTCTCGGTGGAACCTTTCATCAAGTATCCCTCAACTGCCGCCAAAGCGCGGTTTACCGGAGGCTCGAAAATCGGAGCCGCCACAAAAGCAATCCGGAACACACAGAGGGAGAAAAGGATTGCTGCGGAAGTCTTCAGCGCGCGTTTCTGACCTTCGCTCAATCGGATACCGGAAACCGAAGCGATACGCTCTATGAGTTCGGGAAACATCTGACGAACCGCCGGCTTAGCTTCGCGTTCATCATCGACTAATTCGAAAATAGACTGGCATTCGCAAACCACCAGATCCTCCTCGTAAAGCCAGCGATAAAAATTCAAGAGCCCCATCGCCGTAAAGCCAGCGGGGAACATCCCATACACCTCACGGGATGCCTGCTCAAAGGTGCGCATTCCATCAAATCGACGTAACATCTCAAGCTGCCACGGACGCAACAAAAACCGCTGACTGTCTGTCACCTTTTCGGCGACGACTTGGTCATCGGTTCCCTGAAAGCGCAAAGCTTCCGTCATCCGAAAGCGAAGAGGGAAGATCTCAGCAAGATTACCTGGTAATTGAGTGTTCAAATAATATTGATTGTTAAGGATATTAAAATTATAGTATTAGTCCGCAATTAGTCCACAAAAATATTGGGTAAACTAGCGAGCCTCGAAGGTAGCAACCACTGCTACTGGGCAAGAATTCCGAGCATTGGCTTAAGCAAACCTCGCTCAATGTGGGGAAATGCCTCGAGCAGCTTGGCAAGTTTTCCGGCAATCACCGGAGCCGCATAACTGCTGCCAGTCTCGATCTTGGTCTTTCCTTCGAGCCATGGGACTTTGACACGTTCCCCTTTAGCCATGAAGGAAACCATCTGGTTTTTGGCCAAATAAAACTCGCCCTCGCCGCAGTCGATCCCCTTCACCCCGAAAACGGAGGGAAAATAAGCAGGCCATTCGCGGATTCCCGAATCGACATTGCTGCAAGCAGCGACCACCTGAACGCCCGCGAGATAGGCCTCGTCGATCCACTCCTTATAGTCCATTACATACTTGGCTTGTCCCCTGCAACCAAAGCTGCAGTTAATCACCTGGTATCCACGCGCAATAGCCTGCTTAACGCACTCCGCGATCACAAAGTTCCGCGCATGGTTGCGACTGTCGAGCGCCCGAAAACTCCCTACCTGAACCCCGGGTGATTCCTTCAGAAGCAGACTGGTTACCGCGGTCCCGTGGCCGTAGAGATCATCGCCCGATCTATCTTCAATGCGAATATTGGCCCCATCGCAGGAGATTGCGACATCATCAAGTAATGTCAAACCGGACAAAGCGGGATGTGATAGATCAACTCCAGAGTCGATGATCGCAACCTTAACACCTTCACCGCTTCCCTTCTCAAGGGCATTTGCCGCCAACCGCAGATCAGGCCATCGCTCAGACTTTTCAACCTGCATCACTCAATCCGAGCACCGACGATTGCAGCGTTTCATTAATCAGTCGCTCGACGATATTCACGACCCGGGACAGGGCCGATACATCGTCAGAACTGAATCCCCGCTTTTTTGTCTCTGAATCAAATTCCCCAAGCTGCACACAGGAGATGACACCACGAATACCGCATGCAAAATAAAACGGAACCGCGATCATGGCCATCGTGTTCTTCTCAATTTTCTTATCGAGGGTGTCGTCATGACCGTGACTCCTCTCGATATCGTTTTCACAATAGGGCTGCTGCTGGGCAAATACCATCGAGATAATTCCGTCTCCGACTGGCTGCTCGAAGCCGACCAATGACGTGGCGTCCTCTCCCGAATTGTAGACCGCAACGAGGTTTTTTTCATCCTTGTCGGCAAGCCACACGCTACCTTCACATCCACCAACTTTGAGAAATGCTTCCCGCAAAAGAGAAATACAAACATGATCAAACACGCCAACGATTTCCATCGGAGTGCTTGATTTGATCCAGTTTTCCAGATGCTCTTCGAGGTCGCCGCCCAATCGGGCAAGTTCCGGATCTCGAAGTATTTTCGCTCGCGACCTTATCATCGGGGTATTTAACGTCGCTAACCCTGCGACTTGAGCCGCTTCACCAGTTCGTGAAGAGCTTTTTCGTTACCAAGTATTTCAGGCAGGAGAGAATCGCGTTCTTCAGCGCTCAACCTACCCTCTGCAAACTTTTCTATCATAGCGGCATGCTCATCGGAGAGCGGAGCGGACGCATGTCCAGAGACTTCGGGCCCCAAGTTTTCCAAGAACTGGGCCAGGACAGAGAATTCGTCATTCATTTTCATATCGGGGAGATAACTTTTTTATTCCCAAGTAGGACGCATTACCTCCGCTGCTCATGCAAGATATATGAATCTTTTCGCTAAACAAGCCATCTATATCCATGCGAACCGGCGGAAGAAAAAAGTTTCTTGTTTTTATGGTTTTTATATCTACGGACGATCCATGTCATCCTATCCTGACGGAAAAGCATCGTTCATGATGATTGATGTTTTGCGTTGAGGGGATATCAGGCGGCGCTGGCTAATAGCTAGTGCCGCCTTTTGTTTTTTCCCTAGTTGCCTATTCCTCTCTGGGCCGTCTCTACTGAATCGTTTCTTCCCTAAGATTCGCACTTTCCCGAGCAGAATCGCCCGGGCACAAAAACGGCCCGGCACCCAGACTCTCATCCGTTGCACCGGGCCGCCCCGTTCCGCACAAATTTTTGTGGTTTTGATGGATCTGGACTTTACCTCATCCTTTGCCCCACGCGGCAACTGTCAGGGATTAAAACCCCTATGACCTTCTAGAGTGACATCGAATCGCTAAAACTCAACTAAAATGTGCGAAAAACGTCTATTTTTGCGACTTATTTTTAAAAATACCGCAATTTTTCGGGTCAGCTATTCCAATTCGAAACCACTTTCGAATGGTATTCTTTTCGAAATTCGGAAAAAACTAACTAAGGCCCCCAAATTTCACTAGACACTCTGTCGCAAGCCCTCATTATACGGCTAAATTTATCATTCTTGAGAATTAAATTCTTAGGGTTGAGAGGCTTAATGCAAACACCTAACAAATTTTGCCCGAAATGCGCCTGAAATCTCTTGAGATTCACGGATTCAAATCTTTTGCCGATAAAACCAAGCTGGAGTTCCACGAAGGAGTCACCGGAATTGTTGGTCCAAATGGATGCGGAAAATCAAACATCGTTGATTCGATGCGTTGGGTTTTGGGTGAGACCTCCGCCAAAGCCTTGCGTGGTGGGGAAATGGCAGACGTCATTTTCAACGGTAGTGATCGCCGCTCACCCCTTGGGATGGCTGAGGTAACTCTGACCCTGTCAGGATGCTCCGGTATCCTTGAGACCGACTACGACGAGGTTTCCCTAGGTCGACGTGTCTTCCGTGACGGTAAAGGTGAATACCTCATCAACAGGCAGCCCTGCCGTCTTAAAGATATTCATGGTTTATTGATGGACACCGGTATTGGTCGCTCGAGCTACTCCATCATGGAACAGGGTAAGATCGATATGCTTCTGAGCTCAAAGCCAGAAGATCGACGCGCCGTCTTTGAAGAAGCAGCCGGTATCACGAAATACAAAACGCAAAAGAAGGAGGCGCTTCGCAAACTTGACTACACCGAAGCCAACCTTGTCCGCATCCGGGATGTTATCGCCGAGAACGAACGCCAGATTCGTTCTCTTTCCCGCCAAGCCTCAAAAGCAAAGCGGTTCCAGACTTTCTTCGAGGATGTCAAAACCCTGGAACTCCACCTTGGCCACAAACAATGGCGGGAAATCCGGGCGGAAAAAGCAGAGCTCAACACTTCGATCAAGAACCTCAGACTGCAGCAAGATGCGATCGAAGATGCGATTGAAAAGCGCCAGGCGCAAATGGCCGCAGCCCGCGTGGAGTATCAGGAAATCGAAATCCGCCTGAGCGATTTGCAAGTTGAACTGGCGCGGCTTGAAAACGAAATCTCCAACGCGAAAAGCCGCATCGAATTCAACGGCGAGCGAACTCATGAATTAAGTGTGCTCATCAAGAAAAACGAGAACGACATCGAGGAAGCCTCTAAAAAACGCGAGAAGCAGCAAGCTGACATCGAAGGCGCAGACCGCCAGCTTGAGGCCGTTGAACAGCGTATCGGATCTGAGCAAAGCAAAGTTGAGGAACAGGAGAGTGCCACTCGAGAAGCTCGTAATGCACGCGAAGGACTCAACCAAAAGCTTCGCGAGATCGATGAAGAACGAAGTTCTCTGAAAAGCCGGATCGCCAGTCTCGAAGCCGGAATCGAAACCAATCAGCGCCAGACCGAATCAGATCGCCAGCGCTCGCATCAACTCTCCGACGAAATCTCCCGCCTCCGCGACGACCAAAGCTCCCGGAATGAGGATTCTAGCCAACTCAAGCAGCGCATCAGCGAACATCAGTCATCCATTGAAGACTGCGAGGAAAACCTCGCCGCGATGGAGCAGAAATACCACCTGGCCAAGCGCGCGGCCAGCGACATGCAGAATGATCTTGCCAGCCTGCATAAACTTCATTCAGAAAAGAAATCCCGCCTCGAAGTCCTTGAGCAACTAATTACCAACGGCGAGGGATTTGGGAAGGGCACCCAGGAAGTGCTGAAAGGCCTCGATGACCCTGATTACTTTGGCGACAAAGTTCATAGCCCTCTTTCCAGCCGTATCCAAGTGGACACCGAATACGCGGAGGCAATTGAAGCTGCGCTCGGGCGTCGGCTTCAGGCAGTCGTTGTTTCCGATGTTGAAGTCGCCGAAAAAGTCGTTTCCAAATTGCGCAAAGGAAAGCTTGGTCAGGCATCACTGATTGCCGAGGGGCACCTCAAGAAAGGATCACTCCCGAAACCGGGGCGCCCTCCTCTCGGCGCCATCAGTTGGGCCACGGACAAAGTGACTGCCACTTCCGACGTGCAGCCTCTGATCGCCCACCTGCTCTCCAATATTCTCCTAGCCCAGGATCTTAACACGGCTCTCCGCCTCCGTAAAAAGCACTCTGACAAAGCGATCGCTACCCTGGAAGGCGAATTTATTAGCGCCGAGGGCATCATTCACGGTGGTCGGACCGGAAACGAAGCTGTTTCCGTTCTAAAGATGCAGACTGAGATCCGCGAGTTGAGCCGCATCGAAGATTCTCTTGCTGCTGAGATCGAAGCTCGTCAAGATCGACGGGACGACCTCATCGAACGCGTCGATAAATTCGAAGACCTGCTGTCGCAGGCGCGCGGACGCCTCCAGCAAAGACGAATCACGACTTCCACGCTCGAGGGCAAGCTTGCATTGATCGAGCGCGACCTGAACCAACTGCACAACAAGATCGAAAGCCTTGAGTGGGAGCAGAAAGAAGTCGAGGAGCGCCAGGCTAAGATTACCAACACGCTCAACGAGAATCTCAAAGAACGTGACGAAGCCTCATCCAGAATCGAAGAGTTAACCGATGAGACTGACGAAGCCTCACGCCTTCTCGAAGAAGCGAGGATTCGCGAAGAGAAACTGGCCGAGCAGGTCAGCGAAGCCCGCACCTCCCTGGCCGTTGAACAGGGCACCCGGCAGAACCTGACAGAGCAACGTGAGCCGATGATCGCCCGCCTCACTGAACTCAATGAAGTAATCGAACGCTGCCACGAGGAGACAGCCAACTACCGCGAGAGGATCGAACATTCCAACTTCGAAACTGAGACACTCCAGGGGAAAATCCAGAACTGGCGAACCGAAGTGGAGGCCTCACGCGAAGAGCAGACCGGAATTCTTGTTGAGAAAAACAGCTACTCGGCCCGCATCGAGGAAGGCGAAGATGAACTCACTCAAAAGAGACGTGAAGTGCAGCATGTCGCCGAGCAACGTGGCAAAGAAGAGGTAAAGACGGCCCAGATCGACATCAATCTTGAAAACATTGAGCGAAATTGCCGTGATCGCTATCGCACCGAACTCGAATTCTTCGAACCTGACAGCCACGCTCTTCTCACTGTGATCGATGAACGGGTCAAGAACCCGCGTGGCCTCAAGCTGACCACCTTGGAAGAATTGGATGAGGAAGTTCAGCAAGCACCGGAAGTGACTGGCGGGGGAACTGAACCTGTCGACAATGAAGCTGAGAGAATTCAAATCGACGATCCCGCAGAGCCAAACTGGGATCTCGTTGAAGAAATCGTTACCCAGTTGCGAACCAAGCTCGACTCAATGGGCCCCGTCAATATTGATGCCATCGAGGAATTCGACGAACTCGAGGAGCACTATAAGTTCAACGTCCAGCAACTCGAAGATCTGGAGAACTCCAAGGAAGAACTGTTGCGGATGATCGCGCGCATTAATCGCGATACTCGAAAAATGTTCTCGGAAACCTTCGAACAGATTCGGAAAAACTTCCGCGATATGTTCAAGGAACTCTTCGGAGAGAAAGCCAAAGCAGACCTACTCCTCATGGATGATGGCGATCCGCTGGAGTCTGGCATCGACGTCATTGCCAAGCCTCCCGGTAAGAAGCTGCAGTCGATTAGCCTGCTATCAGGTGGTGAGCGTTCCATGACGGCTGTTGCGCTTCTCTTCGGAATCTACATGGTCAAGCCTTCCCCCTTCTGCGTGCTGGATGAGTTGGATGCGCCGCTTGATGAAGCCAACATCGGCCGCTTCCTGAGGGTTTTGGATCGCTTTATTGCTGACAGCCAATTCGTAATCGTAACGCACTCCAAACGAACCATGTCACGAGCCGATGTGATGTATGGAGTTTCGATGGAAGAGTTTGGTGTCTCCAAGACTGTTGGCGTGACTTTCTCCAAGGCCGATGAGACGAAGGGCCTCAAACAAGCCGGAATAGGCGGATAGTGATCCAGACGCAGTGAGGCCGAAAAACAGGTTGAGGGCGACGCTTGGATTGCTCAACTTGTTCTACCGTGTTAAAGACTCTCCAGATTCTTTTTGTCGTGCTCCCGCTGCTCTCACACAGCGGCGCGGTTCGCGGCACAGAGTCTTCTCTTCACGAGAAAGACGGCCTAACAGTTCAGTTAGTCACAGCGATTACCGAGATCACACCGGGTGAGCCATTCCTTGTCGGACTTATCCTCGACACTGAGGAGGGTTTTCATACCTATTGGAAAGGACCCGGTATTGTCGGAGTTGCCACGAACCTCGAATGGAACCTGCCGGAAGGCTTCAGTGCCGGCGAAATCGTCTGGCCGGCTCCCGAGCGAGTCGATATGCTTGGGATCAATGCTCATGGCTACAATGACAGGGTATGCCTTCTCACAGAAATACAGGCTCCAGAGACCATTGATTCCGGGAGTATCACACTCGAAGCCAAAGCGTCCTGGATGTGTTGCGCCACCACTTGTTACCCTGGATTCTCCGACCTGAAGCTCACCCTGCCAGTGAATCAATCGGAAACGCCAAAACCAAAAGAGGCCCGATACACCGCTCTATTTCGGGAATCTCTTGATTCCGTACCTCCGGTTGCTCCTGACGGCTGGACAATTTACGCGAAGATTGTTACGCCTGAAATCATCGAACTTGAAGTGGGTATTCCTAAACTGGAAAGCATGACCGTTGAAGGAGTCTACTTCTTCGCCTACGATTTGCAGGTTGACTCAGGGGAACCTCAGTCTGTAACCCTGACAAGCAAATCAAAACCTAAACTGACATTCACACTCAAACGCTCTGATTTCACTCCCAAAGCTCCTGAGGAACTCGCCGGGGTCATCTACCATCCCGAGGGATGGCCGGAGCTGAATTCGAAACATGCCGAAGTCTCTTTTGCCTGGCCAACAGGCCCCTTTCAGAAATGAGCCGCAATAAGAACGACGCCCTCTTACCCGGAGAAAGATGTGATTCCAAATGGTGTGCTGTGCGCAGTTCAGGCATCCACGGACGAGGATTGTTCGCCACTCGAAAAATCCCCGCCGAGACCTACATCATCGAATACAAAGGCGACCGTATCAGCAAGGATGAATCCAATGAGCGTGGCTGGGCCCAGATGGATCACGCCAAAGAAACCGGGGATGCTGCCGTTTACATTTTCACACTAAACGACGAGTGGGACATAGACGGTAATGTCCCCAGAAATGCAGCTCGTCTGATTAATCACAGCTGCGACCCGAACTGTGAAGCTTTTATCGAAGACGACCACATCTGGATTGCCGCTCTTCGTAAGATTGAAAAAGGCGAAGAGCTCTTCTTTAACTACGGATTCGACCTCGAGAACTACGAAGAACATCCCTGCTACTGTGGAACAGGCAATTGCGTCGGCTACATCGCAGGCGAAGATTTCTGGCCTGAGTTAAAGCGCAAACTGGCCGCCAAAAAAGCAGCGGCAACGCGCAAAAAGAAAAAGAAAAAGAAAAAGGCCTGATGCCGGCGTAATCTTTTTGAAATTATTAAGGCCGAAAAAGAGCTCCACTGCGACCTCGAGCGGAGACACTCAGATAGAGGAGCGATACAGCAGACTCCATGATGAAAACAGGGCGGGTTTTCGTGATAATGTCGTATCCGAGCAGAATGTCAGATATTGACCATGTCCAAGACAAAACGGCCATTTTTTGTTGCAGCTTCCCTCTCAGCAAATCAGGGCAGACGCAGACTCTGCCCGGAACGAATCGTGTCACTTGTTAATCCGTTGACCCGCTTCAACTCGCTAATCGAGGTATTATGGCGGCGGGAGATAGAATAAAGGGTCTCCCCTGACTTCACGCGGTGATAGGAGGAAGAGTGGAGAGCGGCCGCGGTAAGTGTGTCCGGAGTGGAATAACCAGCCTGCGCAGAAGATCCCCCGACTTTGCTGTAGGGAGCTGAAGTGATAGAATTGACCGGTTGCAGAGCCGCCGGCGGCGGCGACGTCGGAGCAATGGAACCCGAAACCCTGGCAGCCTCTGCCGCCGCTGATACCACAGAGGGCTCAGGGTCAGGCATATCGTAGGAGGAACGGGTCCGACCCTGCTCCTTATTTTTCACCCAGTCCTTACGGTAGTTACCCGCGTCGTCGAAAGGATAATCCTCTTTCTTCATTCCGTGGCCGTCAGGAGTCTTCAGTGTCGTGGGGTCGTATTCGATATCCTGATAGGTGCCCCCGACACTCCGACACTGAGTCATGAATAGTGGCGCTGAAATTGCCAGAGCAAACACGAGAACAATTCTCTGCTTTGACGAATCGTTGGTGCGCTCATTCATAGTCTCAATCGTTCAATTCCGCCCTGAACTCTAAACGGTTTCGCAGCGAACTTCTCAAATTACTTCATAATTTTTAATGTTAAAGAAACTATAATCACTTCAAACCGTCAATTTCCCCTTTTTCCAATCGCTGTTCGCTCAAACATCGTTGGTTGCGCTTGGGGCCTTTTCACTCTACTTCGCTACCCACCTTTGGCGCCATATCAATCAAATGCTGGCGCTGGAAGTTCACCAGATCAATCCGGTTGCGTTTACCGAGATGGCTGAGGGCTTCTTTCTCATCGGCCTGACTTGGCTGCCCCTGATAAACTTCAATTGCATTGATTCTGTCCACCTCACCGTGACAACCTTGATCTGTCTTTTCTCCACATGGATACTTCCACTGATTTTCAAAACAGGACGAGACCGGC
>PKCI01000201.1 GCA_002862135.1 Verrucomicrobiota bacterium
TCGACCCGGGATTCATGCAGCAGTGCTGCCAGCACAGACGAGTCGACTCCACCGGATACGCCGCAAACTACTTTGCGACCCGCGACTTCATCACGAACCTTGGCGGCCAACTCGTCCTTGAACGAATCGATCTTGAACGTCGGTAAGTCCGTGGCGCAGTCGAGGAAGTTCCTAAGGATGTCAGTGCCCTCATCGGTGTGAGACACCTCTGGGTGAAACTGGATGCCGAAGAAGCGCTCATTCCAGCGCAGGGCCACCGGCACGCCATCAAGGTTGCGGCCCATCACTTCGCATCCTTCAGGGAGTTCACTCACGGTGTCGGAGTGACTCATCCAGATCTGGGAATGCCCATTGAGGCCGTTGAAGATTCCGTCGACGCCCTCCTCGATCATGAGTGTGGCAGGACCGTACTCACGACTGTTTCCCGGAGCGACCGCACCGCCGAACTTCCCGTTCAGCAATTGCATGCCGTAACAGACACCCAGCACCGGAACTCCCATTTCCTGGAGATGCTCAAAATCGATATCGGGAGCATTATCCTCCAGCGTCGAGCGTGGCCCACCAGAAAGGATCACGGCAGCTGGAGCACCCGTCTCGCGAAGTTCAGTCGGTTGATAAAGGCGGGAAAAGTATCCCAGTTCACGAATGCGACGCACAATGAGCTGAGTGTATTGAGATCCGAAATCGATAACAGCGATTGGATGTTCCATGACAGAATAGAAAAAGAAAAGGGGTGGCCGCCCCTTGCAATGGGCGGTCCGGTAATTTAGCTGGTCTGGTAGTTAACCGGTTCCTCGGTAATAGTGATGTCGTGCGCGTGACTTTCCTTGAGACCACCGGGCGTAATCCGAACAAAGTTGGCCCGCTCGCGGAGACACTGGAGGTTCTTAGCACCGACATAACCCATGCCGCTGCGAAGACCCCCAAGAAGCTGGAAGACCGTATCAGCCAGCGGACCGCGGTAAGGCACCCGAGCCTCAACGCCCTCGGCCACCAACTTGCCGGAAGAGTTCTGACCGTAGCGGTCACCAGAACCCTTGCGCATCGCCTTGAGCGATCCCATGCCGCGGTATTCCTTCCAGGCGCGTCCCTGGTAATTAACCATCTCACCGGGACTCTCGCGGCAACCAGCCAAGAGCGATCCGAGCATGACGAGGTCAGCTCCGGCAGCCATGGCCTTGACCACGTCTCCTGAGTAGCGAATACCGCCGTCAGCAATGAGAGGCACTCCGGCGTCACGGCAAACCTTGGCCGCATTCTTGATCGCACTGAACTGCGGTGTCCCCACTCCAGCAATGACGCGGGTGGTGCAAATAGATCCAGGCCCAACCCCTACCTTAACGGCGGCAGCACCGGCAGCGATGAGGTCAGCAGCACCGTTGGCAGTGACAACGTTTCCAGCGACTACCGGTTTACCGAATTCGCTGTTAAGCCGCTCAATCACGGAAAGCACGCGCTCAGTATGTCCCGTCGCAGCGTCGATAAAGACAGCGTCAGCGCCGGCTTCGATCACGCCCCTGGCGCGCTCAAAATAATCTTCGCCCACCCCGATGGCTGCGCCAACGCGGAGCTGGCCATGGTCATCCTTGGCAGAATTGAGATACATGTCCCGCTTTTCGATGTCCTGAGCGGTGATGAGACCGGCCAGCCTGCCCTCGGTGTCGACTAGAGGCAGCTTTTCGATGCGGTTCTTCTGGAGAATGCGACGGGCCTCATCGAGACCGGTGGTTTCAGGAGCACTGACAAGGCGGTCTTTCGGGGTCATCACCTCAGAGACGGGTGCATTTTCGTTCTCGATGTGCCAAATATCGCGGCTCGTCACGATGCCAATTAAAACATTTTCATCGTCGACGACAGGGAATCCGTTCACTCCCTTCTCGAACATAATCCGCTGGAGCTCAGCAATATTCAGATCCGCCGACATTGTGAAAGGATCGGTGATCACTGTGTTCTCGGATCGCTTCACCTTGGCAACCATGTCTGCCTGATCCTCAATCGGCATATTTCGGTGAATGACCCCAATACCACCTTCACGAGCGAGAGCGATAGCGAGACCGTCCTCGGTGACCGTGTCCATCGCCGATGAAATGACCGGAATATTCAGTGGGATATCTTTGCTAAGCCGAGTCGAAATATCAACTTCGGCAGGTAGGACCTCGCTGCGCTGCGGGACCAAAAGAACGTCGTCAAAACTGAGACCAAGAGAAAGATCACCCATAGATAATGTTTAGGAGGGACCGCAGGATGATCAAGCGAAAGTTTCGGTTCTAGAGGTATTTTGGTAATTCAGTGTTGAGCCGACTCCCCTCCTTCTCCGATCACTCCACTCTCTTAGTCCCGGGTCGAACCGCTGGGATTTCCTGAAGCCACTCCGGCACTTTGTCCGGAGCATAGACCGGAAACTGGATTTCCATGCAGGATACGACCGGGAAATCACCGACCTTTTCCTGGCCGGAGCGGTTCACCACGACAAACACCCCAGCCACTTCGCCACCCTGCGAGGCAATAAAATCAGTCAACTCAAGCAAGGTGCCACCGGTCGTAATGACATCTTCGACGAGGAGCAACCGTTCACCCGGCCTGATTTCAAAACCGCGCTTCAGCTCGAGTTCGTTCGTCTCGGCATTTCGCTCCGCGTAAATGGTGCGAGCGTGAATAGCAAGACCAACTTGCTGACCCACAGGCACTCCGCCCATGGCAGGACTAAGGACTACGTCAATCTGACCCAGCGCCTTCATTTCGTCGACGCGCTGCTCGATCATCTGCTGCAGCTCAAACGGGTGCTGCACGAGCTTGCCTTTTTTGACGTAGTAGTTGGAGTGGTTTCCACTCGCGAGAATAAAGTGACCCTCTTCGACTGCTCCGTAGTCTTTGAGCAGTTCGATGGTCTCATCCGGTGACACTGGCAATTCGGTCCGCATAATCTTTGGCTAGTTGGCTGAAGGATTGATCTGAGTCGGCATAAAGAATGCCGCGGGAGACATTAATAAGACAAGGCGCACTCCGTTCGGCACCTCGAAGCGCTTCAAGGTCTCCTCCCTGGGCACCGAGTCCGGGAATCAGGAGCGGCACATCGGGCATGCGAGCCAACACTTCACTGGAAGCATTGGTCAGGCCCAGGACGAGTCCGATACTCCCCCTACCCGCTGCGGTTTCCGCTGCCCGGGTGGTCATATCACCAACCAGCTCGAACACCTTACGCCCACTGGCGAGATCGTGAGTTTCAAGGTCGGCGGCCCCGGCGTTGGAAGTCACTCCGAGCAGATAAACGCCCCTGCCCGGATATTTTAGAAAGGGCTCAACAGAGTCGAACCCCATGTAGGGGCTCAAGGTCACCGCATCGACGTCCCAGTTTTCGAAATAGCCCTTCGCATAATGATCCTGGGTCGTACCGATATCTCCGCGCTTGGCGTCGAGCACGATAGGGACACCCGTCGCTTTCATCTTACCGATGAGCCGTTCGATCATCGCGTAACCGTCTACCCCGAGAGCTTCGAAGTAAGCGATGTTCGGTTTGAAGACGGCAGCAAACTCTGCCGTCTCTGCGATCACCTGCTCACAAAACGATTCGATAGCCTGGACCGATCCATGACGGTCCGGTCGAGGATCAAGCCCCACACAAAGGGCGCTGCCAGTATCGGCAATTCGTTGGCAAAGCGTATCGGCGTAAGTCATGTGGATGAGAGGCATTCAACAGGGTTAATACCCCGAGTCAACCCTGTTCAATCGTTGCGACTCACCTTAGAGCTTGGCTACGATGGCATCACCCATCTCAACCGTGGCGACCTTATTCTGGTCATCGTCGCCGGTGTAAATGTCACCGGTGCGATAGCCTTCACCAATAACTGCCCTCACGGCAGCCTCGATGGCGTCAGCAGCTTCGCCAAGACCAAAGGAGAACTTCAGCATCATGGCAGCAGAAAGAATCTGGGCAATCGGATTGGCGATGCCCTGGCCGGCAATGTCAGGAGCGGAACCGCCACTCGGCTCATACATACCGAAGTAGAGTCCTTCGCCTTTACTCTCACCGAGGCTGGCGGAGGAAAGCATCCCAAGAGAACCGGCAATCATGGCCATCTCATCACTGAGAATGTCACCGAAGAGGTTCGGAGCGAGGACCACGTCGAAGTCACGGGGGCGGGCAATCAACTGCATGGCTGCATTGTCCACGTAGAGGTGATCAAGGGTCACATCGAGGTAATCCTTGGCAACCTCTTCGACGGTCTCACGCCAGAGAATACCATTCTGCAGGACATTGGCCTTGTCGATGGATGTGATCCGCTTGTCGCGCTTCTGGGCAGCTGAGAAAGCCACGTGAGCAATTCGGGTAATCTCGCTCTTGGAGTAAACCATGGTATCGATGGCGGTGCGCTCGCCATCGCGCTCTTCGATGCCCTTGGGCTGGCCGAAGTAGATGCCACCAGTAAGCTCACGGACGCAGAGCACATCAAAACCACCGGCGATACGATCTTCCTTGACCGGGGAAGCGTGGGTCAGCGCCGGAAAACAAACTGCAGGACGAAGGTTAGCGAAAAGGCCGAAGTGCTTTCGCAGCGGCAGCAAGGCACCACGCTCGGGCTGAATCTCGGGCGGAAGGCTTTCCCACTTGGGACCTCCAACCGAGCCGAAAAGAATTGCATCCGCAGCCTCGCAGGCCGCGATCGTGTCCTCCGGAAGCGGACAACCAGTGGCGTCGATGGCGGCTCCACCCACCAGTTTCTCTTCAATTTCAAAAGTGAGGCCTTCCTTCTCGCCAACACGGTCGAGCACCTTGTGTGCTTCGCTCATGACTTCCGGGCCAATTCCGTCGCCAGGAAGAACTGCAATCTTGTAAATTTCGCTCATGGCGGAGACAAAAGACCGGATCGCCCCCGCCGCAAGCCGAAAAGTAATCAGGTCCTCGGGACGAAGTCTGGAATCGCGTTGGCGTCGTCCCAACTCAGATTCTTGATGTCGATGCCTGCCGACTCTTCCTCAAGCAGGATGTTCCCATAGGCATCTTTGACCCGTATCTTAACACCCACCAGTTCATCCTCACGGCTGACCTTGCCATCAAAGATGTATCGATTGATCTCAACTTCGTTCGTAAAAATTTCAACGTCGCGGTTGTAAACCATCTCACCGAGCTCTTTCGAGCCGGAGATCTTTATCTTGGGATCTTCAGTGGATGAGTAGGATAAGGAATACTTCCACCCACTTTCAGCGCTCTTGTAGACACCGATACGCTCTTTCCACACCACCACATATTCGAGGGTGGCCGCCGGAAGCGTTTCCCGGGAAAGGTTCCGGATCGCGATATCGTATTTACCGAAACGCTGCTCGTAGGTGTAGTAGGAATCAAGACGATGGCGATCGGTATTCGTCGCGTTGTAGTCCAAATCCACCTCCAGGCGATAATCAGTCTTAACTTCTACCACCCGCGTCTTGAGCCAGTCCTTGATATGCTGCTGATCATCGAGACTGAGTCCGACGATCTCAAACTGGAATTCGAGACCGTCCACACGACGAATCTTAACCTGCCGGTTATCCGGTGATATATCGAGCAGCATGGCTGAAATTTGCTTGCCATCCTTACTCGTGAACTGGTGATACTCCTGACCGGGGGCAGCCAGAACAAACGCGAATCCCAGGAAAGTGGTAATGAAAGGCAGACGAAACATCTAATGATAGTCTATGACAAGTTGAGTAAAAAGGCCGTTCAAAAAATGCGCCAGGCCGGGATGATCCAAATTGGCACCTAAGGGCACGGGTTGGGGAAGCGATGATGGACGGTATCGATCGCTTTTCTCACTTCACCAGGCAAGCTCACTTCCACACTGGCGATGTTTTCCTTGAGCTGATCCATCGACGTCGCTCCGATCAAATTGCTGGCAACGTGGTGACGTTGGTTGATCCACGCCAGGCTCATCTGAGTAAGACTCATTCCAGCCTCGTAAGCAATTCTGGCGTATTCCTCAATCGCCGCATCGCTGTGGGGGCCGTTGTATCGGGCGAAACGTTCCCACAGGGTCAGTCGCGCGCCCTCCGGCATGACCCCACCACGATATTTGCCGGTAAGGCGTCCAAACGCCAGCGGCGAATACGGCAGGGATCGAAGGTCCTCGTAATGACACACCTCCGAGAGTCCCGCATCAAAGGTTCGGTTCAGGAGATTGTAAGAATTCTGGATTGTGACGATTCTCGGCAAACCGAGACTTTCGGCAGCCTGAAGAAATTTCATCGCACCCCACGGGGTTTCGTTGGAAAGCCCGATGTAACGCACTTTCCCCTGATCCACAAGTTCCCCGAGAACTTTCAAGGTCTCCTCAATCGGGACAGAATCATCCTGTTTCGGAGGCTTGTAATCCCGCCCACCGAACAGGGGCACCGGTCGATCGGGCCAGTGGAGCTGATACAGATCTATGTAATCAGTCTGCAGTCGCTTCAGGCTGCCTTCGACCGCCGCCATGATATTAGGGCGATCCAGTCGGGCTCCCTCGCGAATGTGGGTCATATGGCTTCCGGGGCCGACTACTTTGGTGGCAAGAATCACCTGGTCTCTTTTTCCCCGGTCTGCAAACCAGTTTCCGATAATCCTTTCGGTTTCGTGACAGGTCTCCGCCACCGGCGGGACCGGATACATTTCAGCCACGTCGAAGAGGTTAACACCCTGCTCAAGAGCGTAGTCCATCTGTTCGTGGCCTTCGGCCTCAGTATTCTGCTCCCCCCACGTCATTGTGCCCAGCCCGATCAGGCTGACCTTGAGGTCGCTGCGCGGTATCTCGCGATATTCCATTCAGAACTCTATCAGAAAAGAAACGAAAGCGTGAACCGCCTCTAACCGTTGCGGATGATAAGTTTATTCTGCTTTCCGCGGCCACGCTCCTCTGCCCAGACTCGATGCACGTGATCGTAAATCTGGCTGATGGTAGCTTTGTTGCTCATGCGGTATTCAGAAGTCTTCGCGTGAGTTGTGTCGGGATAGTGCTTGGTCACGATGGAATCCACATTACCCATGCCCGCTTTCTCCGTCGCCTGGTTGGCAAGATCCTTGATGCGATTGAACGTCGCGCTACCTGTCGTGATCGAGGAGGTTTCGTTTACTGATTCGATGTAGTAGAAACGCGCCGTCTGAGCACCATCGGTGTCGACCGTCACTTCATAAACGCGAATGCCTCCGTCGATGAGGTATTCGTGCTGACTCACCGAAGCGATCTGATCAAGGCGGGCCACGAATCGTCCGTTAGAAGTCACCACCTCCCAGAAACCCGCGATACCAGCATAGGCACCGTCTTGCTGGGTCTGGGGCTGGTTTTGGGCGGAAAGCAAACCCAGGGTCAGGGCAAAAAGGACAACAAGGACTGAGGGGATTTTCATATCGGCCAAGGGTATCGTAAACGGTTCGCGCTGTCCATGCGCGATCCATGAAACCCTTGCCTGACCGGAAAGTTTCAGGCCAGCGGCTCCCAGTTGGCAAAAGTTGCAGCCTCGCCCACGCGGCTTCCACTTTCATCAATCAGCTTCCATACCGTGGCCTGCTTGATGAGGAATCGCTTCCCTGTTTTTGAGATCCGAATACCAGAGTAGTCCTCAATAAATCCGTCTGTCCTGACCGCTTGCAGCGGTCCTTCTCTTTCAGCTCGCTCGGGAGTCTCTGCTGTGAACCGGGAGGGAGTCGAGGTGAATTCATCCCATTCCATCTCGAAAAGATCGAGAGCCGTCTGATTTCCGTAGGTCAGCACGAGGTCTTTCTCCGTGTTGTGAGAAGCGACGAAGAAAGATACTTCAAACAGTGCCTGCAAAACACCGCCAGGGTGAGCGTCATTCTCAATCAGCGGACGACCAATGAGTCGTTCGTGGCTGCGAATCAACAGCTGCACGTGTTCTGCCTGGTAGACATTCTCCCGACAGGGTAATTTCATCGCGGCACCTTATCGCCTTCCGACATCCTCGCAACGAAAGGGTGATTCGCTTTTTCCAGATAACACCGACCGGGCAAGCCGAAGAGTCGCTAGACAATGATCCTCAATGCAAAGTATGGCACGAGGTTGAAAGCAATCACCACGATCTTGTAGTAGGCGAGAAAACGGAAGTAGAGGCTTCCAATCTCTTTTTCCTCGAGGCCGAACATCTTGCTGTGCATCGCCATGAACCAGCCGTGACACGCCATCAGCATCACGGAAGAAAAGATCAGCACCCCCAGGTTGATCACAGAGCACCAGCCGAGGAAAGCGAGAAGAGAATCGGTTGTCATACCACCTTCTGCCTAAATTCGCCCCGTCCTCAATGGAATCCAGCGGAATCGAGTCCCGCTACCGACTTGGCAAGTTCTCTCTGTTATTCGTAATCTTACTTCGAAAACTGTCCCAAATTTGCGTACCCCATATTTTGAGGACTTCACCTTTTCGCGGATTAAGTTGCTGCTGCAGTATGAGGAAACCCATCTTTCAGATTTGCCTCCTGGCCGGATTCTCTTCTTCAGCGCTTGCCGAAAGCAGCGCCGTAGACTTCGCCCGCGACATCCGGCCCATCCTTTCGGACAAATGCTTCTTCTGTCACGGCCCTGATGAAGAACATCGCGAAGCCGGCCTCCGTCTCGACCTCAAGGAAGACGCCTTCGCCGACAATGACGGGATTCGTGCATTTGTTTCCGGTGATCTTGATGCCAGTGAATCGTGGTATCGCATCATCACCGACGACGACAATGATGTGATGCCTCCATCCAAGGTAAAAAAGCCGCTTACCGACCAGGAAAAGGATCTCATCAAACGTTGGATCGAGAGCGGTGCCGAATGGACTGATCACTGGTCATTCGTCAATCCGGAGAAGCCGGAGCTTCCCGAAGCGGATAGCAAAAAGCATCCCATCGATCAGTTCATCGCTGAGCGTCTGAAACAGGAGAAGATCAAGCCCTCCCCGGAAGCCGATCGTCGCACCCTGATTCGCCGAATCACTTTTGACCTGACCGGACTGCCCCCAACTCCGGAAGACGTTCGCGCCTTCATCGAAGACACGTCACCCAACGCCTATGAAAAAGTCGTGGATCGGCTTCTTGCTTCACCTCACTTCGGCGAACGCATGGCCCTGATGTGGCTTGATGCTGCCCGCTACGGTGACACCTCCGTGATGCACGCTGACGGTCCCCGCGATATGTGGCCATGGCGGGACTGGGTCGTTAATGCCTACAACAACAACCAGCCCTACGATCAGTTCTCCATCGAACAACTGGCCGGAGACCTTCTGCCTGATCCGACCAATGACCAACTGGTGGCTTCAGGATTCAATCGCAACCACCCGAGCTCCGACGAAGGCGGGGCTATTGCAGAAGAACTCCGGGTCAGCTACGTTGCCGACCGAGTCAAAACCACTTCCAATGTCTGGCTTGGTCTTTCCATGGAGTGCGTACAATGCCACGACCACAAGTATGACCCCGTATCCCAAAAAGAGTACTACCAGTTCTACGCTTACTTCAACAACACGACTGACCCCGGCATGCAAACCCGCCGCGGGAACCAGATGCCGTTTGTTGAAATCCTAACCACCCCCGAACAGGACAAAATTGATGCCGCCGGGAAGAAGCGGGACAACGCGATCGCGAAAGTGAGAAAGATCGAAGCTTCCGAAGCGAAGAAGTCTGAGGCCCCGGGAGAAAAAGAGCCCGCCGGGGCGCTTCAGAAACGCCTCCAGAACCTGGTGCACTACTTCCCCTTCGATGACGTGCGTTCCCGGGTCCTCGTCGATGCCGCGGGCGGCAAACACCTGCTTGGACCGAAGGCCTCCAAATCAATTTCGGACGGCAAATTCAACCAGGGCACCCAGGTCGGCGAGCGCTTCTACGAGAGCGGAGACATCACCGAATTCAATGAAAAGAGCCAACTGACCTTCGCGAGCTGGGTGAGAATTGCAGACACCAATGCCTCCGGAGCCGCATTCGCACGAATGGATGTTCAGCAAGGGCACCGCGGCTATGACCTGTGGATTCAGCAAGGGAAACCCGGCATTCACCTGGTCAACAAGTGGCCTGGTAATGCCATCAAGGTGATCTCTGAAGTGGCACTGACCCCTGGGCAATGGCAGCATGTCGCCGTCACCTACAATGGCTCGCGTAAGGCGGCCGGTGTGAAGATCTACATCGACGGGAAGGCAGTCCCCGCTACCGTCGAAGCCGACAAACTCACCGGAACGATCAAACCAACTGTCCCGTTCCGCGTCGGGGGTCGTTCCCGGGGCGCTGCTGCCAAAGCGCATCTCGACGAGGTTCAGATATACAACCGGGTTTTGACCCAGGCTGAGATCGCCTGGACCCAAATGGACCTGATCAAGGAGGCCAACGAGACACTCGCTGCCAAACGACACGCGAAGCAGAAGCGCATTCTCAGGAATCACTTCCTCAGCCGGGTGGAACCATGGAGCGTCGCCAAAACAGATGAGCTCCATGCCCGCCTCGAAATCAACAATCTCCTCTCCGGAAAAACCACGTCGATGGTGATGAAGGACAATGCGCCAGACGAAATGCGAGTGACCTACGTTCTTGATCGTGGTGCCTACGACGCTCCGAGAGAGGACGAAGCCATTTCGCCCGGAACCCCCGCTGCCCTGCCTCCCCTCCCTGACGACGCTCCCCCAAACCGTCTTGGTCTGGCACGCTGGATCTTTTCCGATAACAATCCACTCACTCCGCGAGTCGCAGCGAACCAGCTTTGGCAACTCATGTTCGGCAACGGTATTGTCCGGACTCCGGCCGACTTTGGCGCCCAGGGAGCCTATCCGACCCACCTTGAATTGCTCGACTGGCTCGCCGTCGACTTTCGCGAAAGCGGTTGGGACATCAAGCGGATGATCAAGCAACTCGCAATGTCCGAAACCTACCGCCAGTCCTCAAACTTCCGCACCGGGGATGTGGAGAGGGACCCCGACAACTTCCACCTCGCACGCTCTTCCCGCCATCGCCTTCAGGCGGAAATGATCCGCGACAACGCTCTCGCCCTCAGCGGTCTGCTGGTCGACGAGCTCGGTGGCCCCGGAGTAAAACCTTACCAGCCACCCGGATTGTGGAAAGAAGTCGGCCTGAGCGGCAAGCCGGTCTTCGTACAGGACAAGGGTGACAAGCTCTACCGTCGATCACTCTACACTTACTGGAAACGCTCGGCCCCGCATCCCGCCATGGTCATTTTCGACGCCCCCAATCGTGAGACCTGCGTGATCCAGCGACCGAGCACCAACACCCCGCTCCAGGCCCTCGCGGCGATGAATGATGTGCAGATGATCGAAGCCTCCCGCCATCTCGCTGAACGAATCCTCAAGGAAGGCGGCTCGACCGATCACGCCCGGGCCTCGTGGGCATTTGAGCTCGCCACCGCCCGCTCCCCTGAAACCTCGGAGATCGACGCTCTCATCGAGGTCTACCAGCACAGTCTCACGACCTACGATTCCGCACCCGAGAAAAGCCAACTGCTTGTCAGTGCCGGCGAATCCGGGAGAGACGAAACGCTGAAGCCCTCCGAACATGCAGCCTGGACTGTAGTGGCCAGCCTCATCCTCAACCTCGACGAAGTCCTGACTCGCAACTAGTCATGAATCATCTGATCAATTACCAGCAACTCGAATCGCGCCGAAACTTTCTTGGCCGCTCCTGCAGTCTCGTCGGTGGTGCCGCCCTGTCTAGCTTGCTAGGTTCGCGCGCCTTAACAGCGAACGATGCATCCCGGCACCTTCTGCCACATTTTGCACCTAAGGCAAAGCGCGTCATCTATCTCTTCATGGCCGGTGGCCCGTCGCATATCGACATGTTCGATTACAAACCGAAGATGCGCGATCTCCACGGCACCGAACTGCCGGATTCCATCCGCAACGGTCAGAGAATCACCGGCATGACCAGCGGTCAATCGTCCTTCCCCTGCGTTGCCCCGATGTTCAACTTCGAGAAAGTCGGAGAACGAGGCACCTGGATGAACACCGACCTGCTACCCCACACCGCGGGCATCGCCGACAAGATCTCTATTATTCGTTCGATGAACACGGAGGCCATCAATCACGATCCGGCCATCACTTACATCAACACCGGCACCCAGCAGTTCGGGCACCCCAGCATGGGTTCCTGGCTGGCCTATGGACTTGGTTCGCTGAGCGAAGATTTGCCCGCCTACGTCACCATGATTTCCGTGGGCAAGAAACCCGGACAAGCTCTCTACGCCCGGCTCTGGGGGAGCGGCTTCCTCCCGTCGCGATACCAAGGAGTTCAGTTCCGTAGCGGAAACGATCCCGTTCTCTACCTGAACGATCCAGCCGGACTCGATCGTGGCACCCGTCGCAAAATGCTCGATGGACTCGCCAGCCTCAATCAACAGCGCTTTGATAAAGTGCGGGACCCGGAAATCGAATCAAGGATTTCTCAATACGAGATGGCCTTCCGGATGCAGTCATCCGTTCCCGACCTGATGGATACCTCGAAGGAGCCCGAACGAACCTTCGAACTCTATGGTGAACAGGCCCGGGAGAAAGGTAGCTTCGCATCTAACTGTGTCCTCGCTCGTCGCATGGCGGAACGGGGAGTTCGGTTCATTCAACTTTTCCACCGTGGCTGGGACCAGCACGGCAATCTGCCTAAGGACCTGGCTCACAACTGCCAGAGCGTCGACCAACCCGCTGCGGCCCTGGTCAAGGACCTCGAACAACGCGGCATGCTCGAAGACACCATGGTTATTTTCGGAGGAGAGTTCGGTCGAACCATCTATGGACAGGGTAAACTTACTGAAGACAATCATGGCCGTGACCACCACGGACGGTGCTTCACCACCTGGGTAACAGGCGGCGGTTTTCAGAGCGGCCTAGACTACGGCGAAACCGACGACTACGCCTACAACATCATCGAGGACCCGGTTCACATTAATGACTTCAACGCCACCGTGCTGCACAATCTCGGGATCGATCACGAACGCTTCAGCGTCAAGCACCAGGGGCTCGACTCCCGCCTCACCGGCGTCGAGAACCGGCGTGTGATTAAGGACTTGTTAGCCTAACAGGGGCAGGTTACCCACCAGACCCTGTTCACTCCCCGCTCATGGCCCGGCGAATATCACCGGGTTCATACCCGTATAGTTCGGAGGGCAGCTCCGACTGGTGAATCTGCACCAACCGCCAACTCGACGGCAGAAATGTTTCTTTCTTCCAGGTGAACAGAAAGGGTTCCTCCAGTCGGTTGATCCGGCGAGTCACTTCGCCCCCTGCCGGCCCGACCGCATTGCCGCTCACCGTGAGGCGGACAGAGACCACGGCCTCGCCGCCCTCAATCAG
>PKCI01000167.1 GCA_002862135.1 Verrucomicrobiota bacterium
GTGTTCAACCCTGACAAGTGGGCGCTCGAAAGTTCGGTCGATCCGTCGAAGAGGCCGCAGGAGCGCAACCTTCCGCCGGACAGCATTCTATCCGGGCAGGGACCAAATGATGGTAACAGCTACGGCTGTGTTATCATCGGGGATGATAACGCTCGTCTTTACTTTGATCGCAGCAAAGACACTTGGATCGTGAAGCCGGGGAGCCGTCTCGATGGATTTGAAGTCGAACAGACGATTCCGCGTGCCCGTGATCAAGATCCCTACAAAGAGTTCTACGATGCCATCGTGGCAGGTGATCCTAAGGGAGCGCTTTCCAACATGCATCACTCCGGGCCATTCACCGAAATGGTTCTACTGGGTAACCTCGCGGTTCGACTCGACAAGGAGGTGAAATGGGATGCGGATACGCTCAGTTCTCCGAACTGCCCCGAAGCCGCTGGCCTGGTTCGCCGTCCTTACCGCAAGGGTTGGGAACTTGATGTGGAGGTTTGAGTCTTAGCTCAAACTCTTTTTGGCAATGACGCACCTCAATCGAGGTGCGTCATTTCGTAGAGGGCTACGTCTTCGATCTTGCCGTCGCTAGCGGTCTGAAACGCCTTGATGTGGTCGGTTTCCATGTGGTCCTGCCAGAGCTCTCTGGATTCCCAATTCTCATAGAAGAGAAAGTGGTTGGGATTTTCGTTATCTTGGTGGAGGTCGTATTGGAGGCAACCTTTTTCCTCGAGGGTGGGTGCGATCAAGCCCCGTAGTCCGGCCAGGATTTCTTCGCAGTGTTCAGGATTGACTCGAATGTCGGCGACGATAGTAAGTTTGGGCATAGTGAAGACTGAGATAGGCGAGGTGTGAAAAGCGTTCAAGGTGATTCGAGTCAGGAAGTGAGACAGTGTCTAAGGCAAATGGGTGCGTGATCAGGCATACTTTTCGCCGGCGCAGTATCTTGCTTCCCGAGATTTAGCCTCGTATGTTCATGTCCCTATTATCATGAAAGAAGTCCCCCGAATCATCACTGCAGCGTTGGCTGCAGTCTTCTTCATTTCATCCGTTAACGCTGCGGACGCGGAGTCCCCTTACGCGAAAGACAAAGGTGGAACGGAAGCTCAGTATGTTCGCGTGATCCTTGCCGGTGAAAAACGCACCCTGACACTGGCTGAGGTCGAAGTCTTCAGTAACGGCAAGAATATCGCTCTTGGAGGCAAAGCCTCCCAAATCAGTACATCTAACGGCGGCGAGGCAAGCCGTGCCGTCGACGGCAACAAGAGTCCAGCCTACAATGATAAGGGGCAGACCCATACCGTTCAGAACACTAAGAATCCCTGGTGGGAGCTCGATCTTGGCTCGGAGAAGCCGATCGGTTCGCTCAGCATCTGGAACCGGGGTGATGGTAACCTCGGGCAGCGTCTCGACGGTTTCACGCTTCAACTGCTCGACTCCGAGCGTCGCGTGCTTTTTGAGAAACTGACCATTGGAGCCCCGAAGTCCTCCTTCCACATCCAGACGGTTGCCAAGGGCAAGAGTACTTTTCTGGAGGCCAGCGGAAAGGCTTCCACAGGAACGGATTGGAAGAAGAGCGAAAAGCCAACCTATCAGGAACTGAGTTCCCGGCCTCCGGTAGAGGTTCCGGTGGACCACAAGGATCCCGATCCGTTCGCATTTCAACAGGGAGACACTTTCGCCCTGATCGGCAATGCGTTGGGAGAACGTTTTCAGCATGAAGGTCACTTCGAAACCGCGCTTCAGCAGCGCCTGCCCAACCTGGAGTTAGTTGTGCGCAACATGTCCGTGGCAGGTGACCAGGTCGGCAGCTTCCCTCGCTCCAAGAACTTTTCCCCTATAGACGCCTACCTTCAGCATGTTGGAGCGGATGTGATCGGGTGTTTCTTTGGTTATAACGAGTCCTTTGACGAAACGCCTGGGGAATTCACTCAGCAGTATGTCGAGTTTGTGCAGCAGCTGCGAAGCTACCAGCCGAATGGCGAAAGCTATCCCCGCATCGTGCTCTTCAGCCCCATCGCTCACGAGAATCTCAAGAATCCGAATCTGCCCAGCGGCAAGTTGAACAACAAGCGCCTCGCCACCTACACGGAAGCGATTCGTGCTGCGGCCAAAAAATCAGGGGTGGCTTTCGTGGATCTCTTCAATACCAGCCAGGAACTTTACGCGTCGAATGTAGATCCTCTCACCATCAATGGGATTCACCTCAATGAACTTGGGCAGAAGCTTGTATCGGGAGTCGTTGCCGACGCGCTTGCGGGAGAGGGTAGCCCCGTGGAAGCCGCTTCCTACGAGACGATTCGCGATGCGGTGAAGGACAAGAACTGGAACTGGTTCAACCGCTACCGCGCGGTTGACGGAAACGATATCTGGGGTTCCCGCGCTGGACTGAAGTTTGTCGACGGTCAGACCAATGCTGACGTGCTTCAGCACGAGCTGGCCATGCTTGACATCATGAGCGCCAACCGCGACGCCGCCATTTGGGCCGCAGCCCAAGCCAAAGAGCATACCCTCAGTGACGGTAATGTTCCACCGGCAGTTTCGGTGGTCTCCAATGTCGGTGGTGGCTCGCAAAGTTCCAATACAAGCAAGGAAGGTTCGCTGAATTACCTCAGTGGCGAAGAAGGCATTACCAAGATGACCCTTCCTGAGGGCTACAAGGTCAACCTTTTTGCTGACGAAGCAATGTTCCCGGAAATGGTGAACCCTGTCCAGATGCAGGTGGATACGAAGGGCCGTCTTTGGGCCGCCGTCTGGCCGACCTATCCGAAGTGGGAGCCGCTCCAGGAAATGAAGGATGCGCTGGTGATCCTTGAGGACACTGATGGTGATGGCGTGGCTGACAAGTGCAAGGAATTCGCTCGCGTTCACAACCCGCTCGGTTTTGAGTTCTGGAACGGTGGGGTGCTCGTCACTTCCCAGCCGGACCTGATCTTTCTCAAGGACACCGATGGGGATGACGTGGCCGACCACCGCGAGGTGATCCTGAACGGTTTCGGCTCTTCCGACACCCACCACACCGCCAACAACCTTATCTACGGCCCTGACGGCCACATCTACTGGCAGAGTGGTGTGTTCCTTCAGCACAATCACGAGAACCCCTGGGGAACGTCACTCAAGACGGGCAACTCCGCTATGTTCCGATGGGATCCACGACGCTTTACTATTGCGCTTCACGCCAACAACAGCCCGAACCCTCACGGCATTGCTTTTGATGAATGGGGCTATCACTACGCCAACGACGGCACCGGAGGTCGCAGCTACCAGGTACGCCCTGAAGGCGATGGGTTTAAAATGCACATGCTGTTGACCAAGGAAGTGCGTCCCGTGGCGGCGGATGCGATTGTGTCATCCTCGCATTTCCCGGAAGACATCCAACAGAATTTCCTCGTAGCCAACACGATCGGTTTTCTTGGTCTGAAAAACTATAAGCTCAACCGTGACGGTTTTACCCGCACTGAAGTGCAGCAGAACAAGGACAAGAAGACTGGTAAGACGATCAAGAAAGAGGTGGCCGTGGAACATGCCCTGGGCGAAGTCTGGGGAACTCCGGAAGAGCCGCTGCTGGTTTCCACTGATGGCAACTTCCGTCCCACCGATGCCGTGTTTGGCGAAGACGGTGCTCTTTATGTATCCGACTGGTGCAACATGATCATCGGGCATATGCAACACAATATCCGAGACCCCAATCGTGACAAACTGCATGGTCGAATCTACCGCATCAGCTACCCCTCACGTCCGCTTCAGGAGTCCGTCGCCATTGATGGAGAGTCCGAGGCGGCGTTGATGAAGAACCTCGAGCACCCGGTTGATGGCGTGCGTCACCGCACCCGGATTGAGCTTTCCGAGCGAAACAGCAAAAAGGTGATCGAGGCTGCGGAGAAATGGGTGGCAACCCTTGATCCGAAGAATCCGGATCATGCCCGTCATCTGCTCGAAGCTCTCTGGGTTCACCAGCAGCACAATCTCAGGAATCGTGAATTACTCGACACCGTGCTTGGCTCATCCGTGGAACATGCCCGCATTGCGGCTGCCACGGTGAAGCATCACTGGGATGTGGCCGATCCAGCGCTCGGCGCGCAAGAGATTGAGGAGCAAAAGGAGATGGAAGTTGAAGCCGGTGGTCTAATTTCCAATGAGGGCGGCGTGAATAAGTGGCGTGTGAATACTCTTGTAGAGCAGCTCCGCTACGATGTGAAGCAAATGACGGTCAAGGCCGGGCAGAAGATGCACATTGAATTTAACAACCCGGACGCGCTGCCGCACAACCTGGTTATAACCAAGCCAGGGACCGCGACTGAGGTGGCCAACGCCGCCATTGCCATGGGTGCCGACGGTTTTGCCGCTCAGTTCATTCCGGAGTCATCCGATATCATCGCTCACACCGATATGATCGACGGCCAGACTTCAACCGAGCTCGAGTTCGATGTTCCGAGCGAGCCGGGGAACTATGAATTTGTCTGCACCTTCCCGGGGCACGCGCTGATCATGCGAGGTGTTTTGAAGGTTACGGACTGATCGCTATTTGAGCGGCATCCTTCTGCTTGGGCCGCTTAGGCCGCTTAAGTCGTCATCTCTTGGCGAATGTCATTTAGCGCAAAAGCGATCATGATGACCTCGTGACAATTTGACTTGGATTCACCATGAATGTTGCGGTTACTTTTCTTTTTTTTAGGTTCCTTGTTAGTGGCTAGAGCTTCGGTCGAGAAGAGGGCAAGGAAAGGTAGATGGGGGAGGAATCTTATGAGGCGTTTTATAGGATTTTTTTAAAGTTACACGTGCTGAAATGACGACGCTCACTTCGAATGATCCTGAAATTCGGGTAAACCCACTCTGTTCTGTTTAGTGGCGTCACAGTGCTCACCTTTGCGATTAATAGATGGAACTATCTCAAACGCAAACAGGCCAGCGACGGATAAAGGTTTTTGGTAGCGCTTTTCAGCCACGATTCGGATAATCGATCATCGTCACTTGGTGAACATTTATGAAGAGATCTTTTCGTTTCGTAGTTGCTTTAGCTGTTGCTTCAGTGCTTCAACTCTCCGCCGCCGATGTCCCCAACGTCGTGATTCTTTATGCGGATGACATGGGAGTCGCTGACGTTTCCTACGGGAACGCCGAGGCTAAAATCCAAACGCCGAATCTGGATCGGCTTGCCGCACAGGGTATGAGATTCACCGACGGACACAGTTCTTCCGGTATTTGTACACCGAGTCGCTTTGCTCTCTTGACCGGGCAGCATCACTGGCGCCGGTTTCACGGGATTGTCGGAGCTTTCGGGGGGACTGTTTTCGAAGATGATGATTTCACTATCGCCAAGATGTTCCAAAGCAGGGGTTACAACACCGGTGCGTTTGGCAAGTGGCACCTCGGCTGGGACTTCGATGCGGTCCGCAGGGAAGGGCGCAAAGCAGGGGACCCCGATCCTGAGGCCTATGACTGGACAAAGTCGTTCCCGGATGGCCCACTGGATCAGGGGTTTGATTATTACTGGGGCGACGGAACGATAAACTTTCCTCCCTATTGCTGGATCGAGAACGATCGTTTCGTGACCATTCCCACGCTGCCAGTGATTAAGTCCGAGCCTCTCGCGGGTGCCGGATCGTTTCGTCCCGGCCCCATGGCGGATAGTTGGAACCCTTACGATATACTGCCGACCATTACGAATAAAACCGTGGAGTGGTTGGAGAAGCAATCGGCGGACAAGCCTTTCTTTGCGTACCTCGCCTTTAACTCACCGCACTATCCTATCGTCCCGAACGAGGAGTTTCACGGTAAATCGAGGGCCGGCTACTACGGGGACTTTGTGATCGAGACCGATGCCCAGGTCGGTAAGGTCCTCGACGCGCTGGATAAAACGGGCGTGGCCGACAACACCATCGTCATTTTCACTGCCGACAACGGAGCCGAGACGGCCGCGTTTGACCGTCTCAAAGAATTTGATCAGTGGAGCTCGGGTGGATTCCGCGGCGTGAAGCGCGACATCTATGAAGGCGGACACCGGGTCCCCTTTATTGTGCGCTGGCCCGCCCAGGTTGAGGCAGGCGCTGTTTCTGAGGAGGTGGTGAGCCAAGTCGACTTTGCCGCCACCTTTGCCAAATTGGTTGGTCACGCTCTCAGTGAGGGTGAAGCAATCGACAGCTACAACCTGCTTCCGGTTCTGAAAGGAGAGAACTACAAGAAGCCGCTCCGCACCGCAACAGTCCAGAATACTAATGCCGGCAAATACGCCCTGAGGCAGGGGGACTGGGTCCTGGTCGATGCCGCATCCGGTGCCTCGAAGAAAGAGGGAAAGCACTATCTCGAATACTTCGGCCTGAGCGACTTCGGTAAGGATCGCGACGGGCTACTCTTTAACCTTAAGAATGACCCTCGGCAGTCGAGGGACCTCTCAGGCGAGTATCCGGAGAAGGTCGAACAAATGCGTGCCTTGCTGAAACGCTATGTGGGTGGCGAGCGTTGCGCGCCGTTGCCACACTGAGCATTTTCGGTGGGGTGTGCGAAGTGGATTTTATGAGCGCTTCGCGTAGTCTTCCGGATGGATATTATCGAAGCGATTCGTGGTCGGGCCTCCACCCGGGCTTTTCTTGATACACCCGTTTCCCGGGAGACAATCGAAGCCGTTCTCGAAGCGGCGCGTTGGGCGCCCTCAGGCGGCAACACCCAGCCTTGGCAAGTCGCAGTAGTAGCCGGCGATCTCAAACAGCAGATCGGGGATCGCATGACCGAGGCGTTTCGTTCCGGTGATCACGGCAAGGCGGACTATCAATACTACGCCAGGCGATTCCCTGAGCCCTACCGCACCCGACGCTTCGTCTGCGGCATGGCCCTCTATGATGCTTTAGGCATTGAACGTGCGGACAAGGAAGGAAGAGCTGCGCAGTGGGAAAAGAACTACCACGGCTTCGATGCTCCGGTGGAACTTTACTTCTTTGTCGACAAGACGCTGGAACAGGGTTCGTGGGTGGACTGCGGCATGTTCATTCAGAACGTGATGCTGGCCGCTCGTGGCTTTGATCTGGAGACCTGCCCCCAGGCTGCACTGGCGGAATACCCTGACACGGTGCGTGAGGCTCTCGGGTTGTCGCAGGAGAAAAAGCTAATATGTGGCCTTGCGCTAGGTTATCCGGAGCGGGAGGCGCCGGTAAACAATTACCGCACTGAGCGGGCTGAGGTGGAGGAGTTCACGAAGTGGTTTGGGGTCTAGTTAAGAGAAAAGTCAGGGAAGTCAGGGAAGGCTCACCACCCATTCATTTGGGCAATCCGGCCGAGGATGCCAATGCCGTATTTGCCTTGGCGGTTGCCGCCGTTCTCAATGTATTTCTTTACCAGCGGGAATGCGGGTTGACCCATCCAGTCGAGCACGTTGTGCAACATGTCTTCGTTTTTGCAGCCGTTCATAAGCATGTCATCGAGGGTGGCGAAAGCCTGCTCGGATTGGCCGAGTTTGACGAGTGTCCAGGCAGCCATGATGCGAATTTCGTCTTCGCTGTCTTCGAGGGCGGCAGTGAGGGTGTCAGCGGCGACGACGGCGTGCCCTTCCAGCAAGTGGAGGCCGACGATGCCCCACCAGCGAAGACCTTCGTCCGTTTCATCCTGGGCACTGACAAAGGTTCCAAGGCTGGTCTTGTTACGAGCTAGGGCGACGTCAGCGGCGTCGAGGTAAGTGGCGAGTGGGTAGAGCTTCTCGTCACGCACCATGTCGTAGATGGTGAGCCCATTGGCTTCGGCCCGGCGCACACGCATCTGTTCGGGAAGGAGGCCGGAGTCGAAGAGCTCAAGCTGTTTCTGGCGAAGGGCCGCTTTGAGTTCGTTGATCTTCTCCTGATGCTCGGGGGCGTCGATGAGGTTGTCAACGTTGTCGAAGTCGGTTTCGTTGTCATAGAACTCCTCGGAGACTCTTGGCTCAAAAAAGCGGCCGGTGATCTCGTCGGTCCTGCCTTCACGGTGGTGCTGCTCCCAGGCCGGGGTAGCTTCGGCTTTCCAGAGGTATGCGAGGTGCTGCCCGGCGGGAGCGTAGGGCACGTAGTTCTTGTGATAGGCGTAGCGCTTGTCGCGCATCACTCTCACGCAGTCGACTCTTTCGTCAGCTCGTTCGCGGAAGCCGAGGTGATACTCCGGCTCTTCCTCAGTACCCTTGCCGAGAAAGATGGTGCCCTGAAAACTTTCGGGAATCTCAGCTCCGGCGAGGCTGAGCCAGGTCTTGGGCATGTCAACGAAACTGACGAGACGATTGATGACGGCTCCGGGTTCATCAGCCGGGTAGAGGTGCTTGAACTTCTCGGGGATGCGAACCACCAGCGGGCAGTGAATTCCGCTGGAGTAAACGAAGCGCTTGCTCCGGGCGAGCACGCCACCGTGGTCGGAACAGTAGACCACGATGGTGTCTTCAGCGAGACCATCCTTTTCGAGCTCGGCAAGGCACTGGCCGACTTTCCCGTCCATGTTTTCGACGGCGTCAGCATACTTGGCATAGGTTTTACGAATCTCCGGCAGGTCGGGGTGATAGGAGAACAGTTTCATCTTGGCGGGATCGTTGCGGGTGTTCTCGTTGTCCCCGTGCGCCTTGCTCTCGTGGCTGTCTCCGTAGTTTACGACGGCGAAAAAGGGCTGGCCGGGAGCGCGTTTTTTCCATCCGTAGGTGACCTTCTGACCCTTGCCGACATCCCAGGCGTCGTAGTCGTCACGCCCGCCGATGTTGTAGTCGGTCTTACCTGGATTAGAGGTGTGATAACCGGCTTTTCGGAGCAAATCCGGGTAGTAGGGAATTCGGTCGTGCGGGAAGTCATATCGGCTCCGCATAGGCTGTGAGCCGTTGGAGATGGCATACATCCCGGTGATCCAACAGGAACGTGTTGGGGCGCAGACCGCCGCGTTGTCGAAGCAATATTCATAGCGAAAGCCCTCGGCGGCGAGCCTGTCGATGTTGGGAGTCTGAGCGTTGGTGCCGCCGTAGCTGCTGACCCAGGAGATACCGTTATCCTCGCTGGTAATCCAGAGAATATTGGGGCGTTCTTCGGCGAGAAGAGGGTAAACCTGGAGTAGCAGGAAGGTCGGGATAGCAGTGAGAGATAGGACGAGGCGAATCATTAAGGTTGGGGCAAAGATTATGGTGGCACGGTTGAGCGCAGAAGCTTTATTGGCGCGGCTACCAATAGTTGGATCACGGAGTGGTGCGGGTGTGACTGAAAAGCCACTTGAAGAAGGTGGGGTCAGAATAGGGGCGACGGGCGGCATCGTGCCCGAGGTCTTCGTAGACGATCAGTTCTGCCTGATTACCGCCCGCTTTCTCGATGGCAGCAAGAATCATTTCTCCCCGGTCCATCGGAACGACTTTGTCTTTTGCTCCGTAGTAAGCACGCATGGGGAGGGTGGCGAGGTTCTTTCCCCAAAGGTCGAGCTGTGGAGTGATGTCTTTCGGACCACCGGGGCCGATGCCCCCGACCATCGGTGCGACAGCGGCAAAGTGCTGTGGGCTGACCCCGGCCCACGCGTAGGTACCGTAGCCGCCCATGCTGACGCCAGTGAGGTAGACCCGGTCAGGGTCGATGGGTAGAGTGGCAAGTAAATGCTCGAGAAGGAGGTCGAGGTCAGATGGTACCCAGCCACCCTTGGCTCCGAGCTTGATGGGGTTCTCAGCCGCCTGAGGGGCCACGACGATGGCATCGATACCCGCCATCTTCATCGTCCTGAGTGGGCCCATCGCCGCTCCCTTGATCTTTTGGATGTCACGACCGGTGCCACCACCACCGTGCAGCACGATGAGCAGTGGATGCTGGTCAGTCCCGGGATTTTCGGCACCGTAGAGCCAATACTCCGGGTTCAGTGAAATCGTTTTCCCGACCGTGGAGTCCGGCAGGGTGCGAATCTCTCCGGTCGGCGGTTTCTCTCGAGCCGAAGCAACTGCGAGAAGAGAGAGGACAAGAATGCTGCAAATGGTTTTCATCGTGCTGATCGGAACAAAAGAACCGAGCCGGGTCAACGGCGCATTGCGCGGATTAAAAGGAGGGAATGGTGTTTGGATAACGCGCCAACGTTTTTTTGCGCTAGTTGGCGCATCAGAATCGAGCAGGCTAATATGCTGAGATGAATCGATTTTTTCTCGCCGCTGTTTCGCTGTGCTTCTTTGGATCCCCGCCCCTGGCTGGTGCGGCGGAGGCCAAGCCTAATATCATTTACCTGATGCTAGATGAATGGGGCTACTTCGAGTCAGGGCACATGGGCAATCTCGATTTGATCACCCCGAACATTGATCAGTTTGCCGCCGAGGGAATGCGGTTTACCAACGCGTATGCCGGAGCCCCGGTCTGTGGTCCGACCCGCTGCTCGCTGCTGACGGGGAAGCATTCGGGGCACATGTCGATGCGGGCGAATAACGGCTTTGCCCCGATACGGGCCGAGGAACCCACTCTCGCCAGCATGTTGAAACCGCTCGGCTATGCGACGGGAGGCTTTGGTAAATGGGGAATCGGTGGACGTGGAACCTCCGGGGTTCCTGAGAAACACGGATTTGATCTCTTTTTTGGCTACTATGACCAGGTTCATGCCCATACCTTTTATCCCCGTTACCTGATTCGAAACAGCGAGGAAGTGCCCTTGCCCGGTAACGATGGCTTAAGTTTTTACGAAGGGGAAACTCATGCCCACGATGTGATTTTCGAAGAGTCGATTCAGTTCATCAAAGACCACCAGGATGAGCCCTTCTTCTGCTATCTCCCCTGGACACCACCCCACGGACTCTGGGGAATTAACGAAGATTACCCTTCGTGGCAGTTGTTTAAGGACAAGCCCTGGACGGCCGGCCAAAAAACGGACCGCGATTCCCGGGTCTATGCGGCCTTCATGCACATGGTTGATCGCCAACTTGGCGCTATCATCGATTTGCTCAAAGAGTTGGAGATCGATGACAACACCGTCATCTTTCTTTGCGGCGACAACGGCGGACAGGCATACTTCGCGACCGAGGATCGCCCGCATGGTTTCTTCGGTCCGAATTTCAACCGAGAGAACGGCGAGCGCTTTCGTGCCGGTAAGGGATCTCTCTACGAAGGCGGATTGAAAGTCCCTTACTATGTGCGATGGCCCGCAAAGGTGAGGCCCGGCGTCGTTAGTGATCACTTGTTCTACTACCCTGACGTGATGCCGACGCTCGCTGCAATCAGCGGTGCGGATTGTCCGCCAACGGACGGGCTGTCCATCCTACCGACGTTGACCGGGCAAGGGGAACAGGAGCAGCATGATTACCTTTACTGGGAATATGTCGGTCAGACGGCAGTTCGGGAGGGGAATTGGAAAGCCTATCGTGGAAAGAAGGGCGATTGGGAGCTTTATGATCTTTCATCAGAAGTTGAGGAACTGGACAACGTTGCCGGTGACCACCCTGATGTATTGAATCGATTGATCGCCCTGGCAAAAGAGGCCCACGAACCGATTCAGCCGGGGGAGATCTACGATCGCGAATTGACGGACAAAGACCACTGGCAGGCGCCCCATGAGCGCAATCTCGAGAAGTTGAGGGCTTCCTCGATGGGGCAGACTGGGGGGGCTGATTTCCGGCTTAATGGAAGCCGGAGCGAGGGACACCGCTGATGTTCGACCATGACGTCCATGGTGATCAGCGTGCCGGTTCCACGGAAAGACGCAGCCACCCTTAGCTGGCCAATGCTTCAAGTGGAGGAGCGAACTGAGTCAGCTCGATTCCCGCCACGGCAGCCCTATACTCTTCCATATTGGGAATGCGCCCAAGAATGGCGGAAAGCACAACGACGGGTGTTGATGCTAGGAGGGACTCGCCCTTTTTGCGCTCGGAGTCTTCAACCACACGTCCTTGAAAGAGACGGGTCGAAGTTGCCATGACTGTATCACCCTTGGCGGCCTTCTCCTGGTTACCCATGCAGAGGTTACAACCGGGGCGTTCGAGATACATCATGTTCTCGTATTCGGTCCGGGCCTCGTTCTTTGGCGCATCGTCATCAAAGACGAAACCGGAATACTTCTCGAGTATTTCCCAATCGCCTTCCTCCTTCAGTTCATCAATGATGTTGTAGGTCGGGGCGGCGACGACAAGAGGCGCCTGGAATTCCACCTGACCTTGCTGCTCTTCGAGGTTGCGAAGCATTTGAGAAAGGATCTTGAGATCGCCTTTGTGCACCATGCAGGAACCAACGAAGCCGAGATCAACTTTCTTTTCGCCGCCGTAGTAGGAAACAGCGCGAATAGTGTCGTGCGTGTAACGTTTCGAAACCTCATCGTTGTTCACATCCGGGTCCGCAATCATCGGCTCCACGATCTGATCAAGATCGACAACAAACTCGGCAAAGTATACGGCATTCGCATCCGGAGTCAGGGCGGGTTTCTCACCGGACTGGATCTCGGCGATACGAGCGGAAGCCTGATCGACGAGTCCCTGGAGGACCTGCTTTTCGTTGTCCATCCCCTTGTCGATCATGATTTGGATCCGGTTCTTCGCGATTCGGAGCGACTCGATCAGAGTGGCGTCCTGGGAGATGCAGATAGAGGCCTTGGCCTTCATTTCCGCGGTCCAGTCAGTGAAGGTAAATGCCTGGTCTGCCGGCAGCGTGCCGATGTGAACTTCGATGACACGACCCTGGAAAACGTTGTCGCCGAACTGCTTCAGCATTTGTGCCTGGGTTGCGTGAACCACGTCACGGAAATCCATGTGATCCTTGAGATCACCCTTGAAGGTCACCTTCACGGACTCGGGGATGGGCATGGTCGCTTCGCCGGTGGCGAGAGCGAGAGCCACCGTTCCAGAGTCAGCTCCGAAAGCAACTCCCTTAGACATGCGGGTGTGCGAGTCCCCGCCGATGATGATCGCCCATTCGTCCACGGTGAGGTCATTGAGAACCTTGTGAATCACGTCGGTCATGGCGTGATATTCGCCCTTGGGGTCACGTGCGGTGATGAGTCCGAAGCCATGCATGAACTTCATCAACTTTGGAATGTTTGCCTGGGCCTTCTTGTCCCAGACCGAGGCGGTGTGGCAACCGGATTGGTAAGCGCCGTCGACAGTCGGGGAAATGATCGTCGCGGCCATGGACTCGAGCTCCTGCGAGGTCATAAGTCCGGTGGTGTCCTGGGAACCCACGATATTTACTTTCACGCGAACATCCGAGCCGGCGTGGAGAACAGCGCCCTCGCTAGCGCCAACG
>PKCI01000122.1 GCA_002862135.1 Verrucomicrobiota bacterium
TCCAAATGGCAGGACCGCAATAGCGCAGCCATTACCCTAAATTGGGTAAAAGGGACGAGATATTTCTCTAGGGATCCGGGGAAAGACGGCTACCTCACCTGGCTAGTTCAGACAAAAACAGACGTACAATTTGGGGGGCGGTTTACCTCAGCAGTTTACGCATGCGCTGGAGCTGCCCTTCGTAGGGAGGCTTGATGGCAAACATATCCTTGGAGAATCCGCGTTTTGTCACGGCACGCTCGTATGAGAATGTCTTGAATCCATGTTCACCCCGGTAGCGTCCCATACCGCTTTGGTGCACGCCACCAAACGGTAGGTTCAGGTTGGTTGCCTGTTTAATTACATCATTGAAGCAAATGGATCCTGAAGGGATGGCGTCTGCGATCTCCTCAAGGAAGCCGTCGTTTTTCGAAAACGCGTAGACCGCTAATGGGGAGGTTAGTTCCTCGAGGTGGTGGAACAGCCCGGTGCGATCCCGGTAGGTGACGACCGGAAGAACAGGGCCAAAGATTTCCTCCTGCATGCAGGGTAGGGTTTTATTGGCATTCGGAACGATCGCGGGAGCAAGATAGAGATCATCGCGATCGTCTTCGCCGACGCGAATGGCGTTTTCCGGGATGAGAGCTCTGATCCGGTCGAAGTGTGTGGAATTTACGATCCGCGCGAGATCGGGGCTGGGGGATTCCGGATAGAGCTCGTGGAGAATCTTGCTGGCTTCTTCGATAAAGCGGTCGTGGAGCGAGTCAGGGATGAGGACGTAGTCTGGGGCCATACAGGTCTGGCCTGCATTGAAGAATTTGCCGGGAATGATTCGGTCGACGGCGGTAGCGAGGTTGACTTCGGTGTCGATGATACAGGGACATTTGCCTCCGAGCTCAAGCGTGACGGGAGCAAGGTGACTGGCCGCAGCTTCGGCGTAGAGCCTGCCGATGCGTTCGCTGCCGGTGTAGAACCAGGCATCGAAGTTTTGATCAAGAAGTGCCTGACCGACTTCCGGACCGCCCTGGACGACAGTGAAGTGAGCAGCATCAAACGAATTCGCAACGATGTCAGCCATCAGTGCCGCGGTAGCTGGAGCCATTTCGGACGGTTTCAGGATGACCGTGTTTCCTGCGCCGATGGCGGATACGGCTGGAGCGAGGGCAAGCTGTAGGGGGTAGTTCCAGGCTGATGCGATCAGGGTTGTGCCGAAGGCGTCACGGCGGATTTCACTTCGTGCCGGAAAAAAATAGAACGGGTTTCCAGCTCGTTTTGGTCGTGCCCATCTCTTCAGCTTCTTTCGGTAGAGCCGGACTTCGGAAATGAGGAAGTAAACTTCGGCCAGGTAGGCTTCGAGAGGAGGTTTCCCGAGGTCTTCGGACAGAGCATGGAGGAGTTCGTCAATGCGATTTTCCAATTCAGTGCCAAACCGAGACAGGGCTTCCATTCTAGCTTCCAACGGGCGGGTCCGGCCGGAACTAAAATAGGATCTTTGTGCCTCCATAATGGAAGGCAGGTCGTAGTCAGAGCAGTCAGGTTCCGCAGTCATTCTGGCGTGCTTATCATCTTTAAAGAGGAATGTGAACCAACTCGTAGTGATACGTCGTAATCAGAATTACGGTGACACCATGGTGTTGATCAAATCATTCTGTGGAAAAGCTAGCGCTTGAAAAGATAAGTAAACGCATTGAACAATAACCAACCATTAGCATGAGAGGACCAGGTTCTAACGGATCCAACGGGGGGCGCAAGAAAGTCATCGTTGTTGGAGGTGGCCCCGGCGGCGTCGCCAGCGCACTCCTTTTGGCCAGTCGCGGCATCGATGTCCAGTTGTTCGAGAAACAGGACCGAATTGGTGGGCGCACTGCGGCACACGAGATCGACGGCTACCGGTTTGATATTGGACCAACTTTTCTCATGATGAAATCGCTGCTCGACCGGATATTTTCCGAAGCGGGCAAAGATTCCGCCGATTATCTCGATTTTGTGAGGCTCGATCCAATGTACGAGTTGCGATTCGACGACCAAGTCTTTCGCGCCAGCGACAACAACGAGAAAACCAAGGAAGAGATCGAACGACTTTTCCCGGGCCAGTCCGGGGGATTAGACCGCTTCCTCAAACGAGAGGAGTCTCGTCTCAAAAAGCTACTACCAGCTTTTCAGCACAATTTTTCCAGTCCTGCGAAATCGCTTTCTCCAGACCTTCTTCCTGCTCTGCCCCACCTTTCCCTTGGCAACACTGTCTACGACAACTTGAAGAAGTATTTTTCTGATGAAAAGCTTGCTTTGCTTTTTTCTTTCCAGAGCAAGTATCTCGGCATGTCTGCCTGGGAGTGTCCTGGAGCCTTCGCCATGCTCTCCTACATGGAGCACGAGCACGGCATCTTCCACACCCAGGGGGGACTTTGTGAAATTCCGGCTGCGATGGCTCGCGCTGCGGAAGACTGCGGAGCCAAAGTTCACACCGGCACCGGGGTGAAACAGCTCATCCTCGATGGTCGAAAAGTTTGCGGTGTGGAACTCGAAGACGGAGAAAAGGTTTATGCGGACAGCGTGGTCATCAATGCTGACTTCGCACATGCCATGACCCATCTCGTCCCGTCGGATTCCCTGAAGAAATACACTAAGGAGAAGTTGGACTCGATGAAGTATAGCTGCTCCACATACATGCTGCACCTTGGCGTGGATAAGCTCTACGATCTGCCGCATCACACCATCGTGTTCGCCCGCGACTACAAGAAAAACGTTGACGAGATCTTCAAGCAGAATTGCTCATCCAGCGACATTTCTTTCTACATTCGCAACGCCAGCGTGACCGATCCCAACCTGGCTCCTGAGGGCAAATCAAGTCTCTACATTCTCGTGCCGACTCCGAACCTCGATGGAGACATCGACTGGGATGAGGCTCAAGCCCGATACCGTGAGATGACTTTTCGTGCAATTTCCGACCGTCTTGGTATCGATGATCTCGAGGAGCATATCGAAGTCGAGAAAGCGTACACGCCAAAGACATGGAGCACCGAGCTTGATATCTTTAAAGGGGCGACCTTCAATCTTTCCCACTGCCTCAGCCAACTCGCATTCATGCGGCCTAGAAATCAGTTTGAAGAATTCCGGAACTGCTATCTGGTGGGGGGAGGAACCCATCCGGGAAGCGGGTTACCGACCATTTTTGAATCAGCCCGAATCTCATCCAACCTTATTTCCGATTCGTTCGGGCTCACCTACCTCAAAAAAGAAGTTACTTTATGAGTCAATCGCCGTCTCCACGGAACAAATCCGTCATTGTAGTGGGGGCCGGCCTGGGAGGTTTGTCCGCAGCGATTTCCCTGAAAGCTGAAGGGTTCAATGTCGAGATCGTTGAGAAGAACGATAAAATTGGCGGTAAACTAAATCTCCTTGAGATTGATGGCTTTGGCTTTGACCTCGGCCCGTCCATCTTCACCTTGCCGCAGTTCTTCGAAAGTCTGTGGGAGCGCGCGGGCAAAAAAATGTCCGACTACGTGGAGCTTGAGTCGGTCCATCCCCACTGGAGGAATTTCTTCGAGGACGGTCTTGTCCTTGATTTGATCGAAGATCCCGTGGGCCAGAAAGAGGAGTTCAAAAAATTGCCCGGCGATCCTGATTTGCATTCAAAGCAGTTTGAAAATTTCCTCGAATACGGTCGCGAGCAATATCAGCTCTGCGACGACGGCTATTTTCGCGAGGGTCTCGACAATGTCTGGGAAATGCTCCGACACTACGGATTTTATAAAATGATGTTCCAGATGGATCACCGGCACAAAATGTCGGAAGCCATCGCCAATCACTTTGACGACGACTACCTCCGCAGGATCTTCGAATACTTCATTAAGTACGTGGGTTCTTCTGCCAAGGACGCCCCAGGTTATATGAATCTGATGCCCATCATTCAGTATGACTACGGTCTTTGGTATGTGAAGGGTGGGATGTACAACCTCGCCGTCGGTCTCGGGAAGCTTCTTGACGATCTTGAAATCCCGGTTCGTTTCAACTCCGAAGTGGCCTCCATTAACCAGACCGGAAATCTGGTCCAGGGAGTGACTCTAACTGACGGTGATACGCTTTCTTCGGACTATGTTGTCTGTAACATGGAGGTGCTGCCAGCCTACCGGAAACTGCTCAGCGAGCCGCCTGAGTTCATGAAAAAACTCAAGAAATTTGAGCCTGCCTGCTCCGGCCTTGTTATTCACCTCGGCACCAACAAGATTTACGACCAGTTGGCGCATCACAATTTCTTCTACTCGAAGGACCAGAGCAAACACTTCGATACTGTTTTCCAGAAAGGCGAGTTGCCGGAGGACCCGACCATTTACCTGGTGGCTCCGACGCGGACAGATCCTTCAAAGGCTCCAGAAGGGTGTGACAACATCAAGATCCTTCCTCACATTCCGCCGATCAATCCTGACAAGCCGCACACCCACGAGGACTACATGGCTTTGAAAGATCGTGTCATTGACAAGCTCGAACGCATGGGCCTGACGGATCTTCGTAAGCATATTATCGTCGAGGATACCCTGACGCCGGTTGATATCGAGCGGATGTATAACTCTAACCGGGGTTCCATATACGGAGTCGTTTCTGACTGGAATAGGAACCAGGCATTCAAAGCGCCAAAGCAGTCATCGAAGTATAAAAATCTCTTCTTTACCGGCGGTAGTGTGAACCCCGGCGGCGGTATGCCGATGGTGATTTTGTGTGGCCAGAAAGTTGCCGATCGAGTCGTGAAGCAGGAAGCTAGAAGCGCCTGATCAGATGGAGGTCTTCTTTTGGAGCTTCCTCGGATTGGGATTTATCTTCTGGGTCACTGGATGGTCTATGGCACTTCGCTTTCGCGGGGTGCCGAAGCACGATTGCCCTTCGCTGACTAAGGTGTCGGTCGTAATCCCAGCTCGTGATGAGGAGGGAAACCTGGCGCGACTGCTGCCCTCACTCTTTGAACAGGACTCACCTCCGCATGAAGTGATTGTCGTTAACGATCAATCCAGTGATTGTACTACTGATGTGGCGAAAGAAGCCGGGGCCACAGTCATTAATGGAAAACCTCTGCCTCGAGGATGGTTTGGCAAACCGTGGGCGTGTCAGCAAGGCGCGGAGGTTGCCACGGGCGACTGGATCCTTTTCCTTGATTCCGACACCGTGATGGAACCGGGTGGAATGGAAAAGATTGCCGCTCTTTCGGCTGATGAGGAGAGCGTTCACTCAATCTGCCCATATCACCGGGTTGGGAAAGCTCATGAGCAGCTTTCTTCGTTCTTTAACGTGGTGATGTTGTTAGGAATGAACGCCTTCACCTGGAAGGGGGAAGAGGCGGATCAGATCGGATTGTTTGGGCAGGTGATGTTGATCTCGAGAAAACATTACGATGCAGTTGGGGGGCATAAGTCGGTCAAGAGAGAGGTGCTGGAGAATTTCCACCTGTCAAGACATCTCGCCGAAGCAGGTGTTCGCTGCCGTTGTTACCTTGGAAAAGGAACCATCTGGATGCGAATGTTCCCGGATGGTCTCAACGAATTGATTGCTGGATGGAGTAAGGGCTTTGTTTCCGGGGCCGATAACACTCCAAAGAGTGCGCTTGCCGGCATTTCCTTCCTGCTCTCAGGCCTCATCATGGGAATGATTGCGCTTACCTTTCTTTTTCAGGCATCCGGTCTGGTAGCCTGGGCGGTAGGAGGTTTCTATCTCCTTTGCGTGATTCAAACTTTGTATCTCTTCCGGCATGCCGGAAACTTCAGTCCGATCGGAGCGATCCTCTTTCCGATTGGATTGTGCTTTTACCAGAGGCTCTTCTTCCGAGCGCTGTGCCGCAAGCGGGATGGAGGAACTGTGGAGTGGAAAGGGAGGCATGTTAGTTGAGCTGTCTCCATTATGGATTGCCCTGGCAAATGTGATTGCGATTCCGATCATCCACCTTGGCCTATCCTGGCTTTACACGCGAATTCCGGCGGTCAGTTTTGACCCGAACTCCGTGATCTTTCGTAATCGCGGCTGGGAGTCGGGCGGTGATATCTACCAGTCGGTTTTTGGAATTCGCAGGTGGAAAAAACATCTGCCGGATGCAGCACCCTGGTTCGGTGGTTTTGCCAAAGGCAGTCTGCGAGACAAGGATCGAAGTCACCTCGAGCAGTTCATCGTGGAAACCTGTCGGGGTGAGGCGGCGCACTATGCACAGATGGCGGGCTTATGGGTTACTGTGGTTTGGAACCCGTGGCCCATCGCGGCACTGGTAATGATCATCTATGCGGTTCTCTCAAACTTGCCGTGCATTCTGCTTCAAAGGTTTACGAGGGCCAGGCTGAGGCATCTTCTCGCTAATCTGGATCGATTGGAAATAGAAAGCCAAGGATCTTCCCCGGCGGAACGTTAGAGAGTTAAGCCGTATGAGGCATACTCTACCGAAATGAAAGCAGGAGTCGTTTTTTCGCTGTTGGCGCTGACTGGCGCATCGTAGCGGTCGAATTTGAAGATCCTTTTATGTTGAAGGCTGATAGCGGGCCGATTCGGGTTGAGAGCCCGGGATATGCTTCACTGAGTTTGGCGGACATCAATGGCGACGGTAAAAAGGAGCTCCTCGTTGGTCAGTTTTACCAAGGCAATATTTGGGTTTATCCGCAGGAACCGGATGGCAGTTATGTTTCTAGCTCCAAGCTCATGGTTAACGGGAGTGCGGCTCCCTGACTGAACGGGTTACAAAGAGACGAGGTTCTAGAGCCGAGCGGGCAGCGAAAGTTTGAAGATCACCGGGCTGGGAGTGCGTCCGAGTCGGCGGCCGGGGCTTCCGATTCTTCTACATCCTCTACCGCAGCCACCTTCTGCAACTTGTTAACCTGTTTAGCGAGCTCAGTATTTTTCTGGGACAGGGTGCGAATTTGTTCCTGAAGCTGGATCAACAGTTTTTCGTCCTGGCTGAAGGCGTCACCACTCGCGATCTTTTTCCAGTGGATGCCGTAAAGCCATCCGGCCATGGCGATACCGACGAGGACAAGGAGTGCGAGTGACTGGCCGGGCGTGAGCTTCATGAAGCCAGCACCGGGATCCTCTTATTTGCGGTTGCCGAAGATACGACCAAGCTTGGATCCCATGGAAGTCTTGGCAGTAGCTTCCTGCTCAGCACCACCGGCGTGACCGACCATCATTTTGCCGGCGTCGGCGTTCTGCTGCTGTGGCTTATTGCGAATAAAGATCCCACCACGCTGAGGTTGCTGCGGCTGCGCCGGAGTTGTGACCTGCTGGAGGGCAGGATCTTCGCTCTCGCGAGTCACGACGAGCTGGAGATCACTCGGAACGTAGTCAATGTAGTCCCAGCTGCGAAGTGGGAGTCGCTTACCTTCGGGGGAGTATTCCTGGACCTTGCGGCGGATCAGGGTGCCGTCGGCAGAGAAAAGGTGCTCCTCGGAAAAACGGCCAAACTGGTCGTAAAGGTGCTTACCTCTGTATTTGAGCTTTCCGTTTTCGCCACCGGCATAAATCATGACTTCGTCAGGCATGCCGCGCTGGTCCAGGGTGATGGAGCGACGCTGGATTTCAACACCGTTCTTGCTGTAGGTGGTTTGCTGAAGGAAAGCATCGCCCTCGTTGTGCTCCTGGGACTCGGTGTAGGAACCGTCAGAATGATAAATGGAACGTCCCCAGACATCGATATCGAGGTCCTTTTGTTCGCTCATCTGGAGGTCATACTGGCTGTAGGCAGCCTTTTGGGCTTCCGACATAAAGATGGTCGAACCACCGTTGAAGCCGAACTGGGTGTTTCCGTGGGCGGCGACTGCAGCCTGAGCAGCCGGTGTCGGGGCGACGGTAGTCGTGGGCTGAGCACCGGTGGGGCGGTTAGAGTTGAAGTGGGCCTGCGCCGAATTGAGCGAGTCCTGATTATAGGCCGCGTGACCGGTCATGGAACGGCTGTGAAACTGGGCAAAAGCGCCAGATACTAGAAGTGAGGCCGCAAGGATACCGCAGAAAAGGCTTTTCATAGTGAATTGATCCGCCAGAGCGAAGAACTTAAGATACGGGAAACGGGCCATCCCGCAAGCCATTACAGCCCCGGAATTGGCCCGTTTTAGTTAGGGAAAACGAATTAAGCTTCCTTCGCCGCAACGTATCGCTCGGCGTCCAGAGCCGCCTGGCAGCCGTTTCCAGCCGCTGTGATTGCTTGGCGATAGACGTGGTCAGCGACGTCACCGGCGGAAAAAATTCCTTCAATATTTGAGGAGGTGGAATGGCTGGACTGGAGGATATAGCCGTTTTCGTCCACATCGACGCCTGACCCTTTCAGGAAGCCGGTGTTGGGATCGTGGCCGATTGCTACGAAGACGCATTTCACGTTCAGTTCGGAGGATTCGCCTGTGACGGTGTTGTTGAGCGTGACGGCGCACATGTGGCCCTCACTGTCAGTCAGGTATTCGGTCACTTGGCTGTTCCAGACCGGTTCGATTTTCTCATTGGCGAGCACGCGGTCGGCCATGATCTTGGACGCGCGGAGTTCGTCGCGGCGGTGGACCAAGTAAACCTTGCTGGCAAAACGCGTCAGGAAATCAGCTTCTTCACAGGCGGAATCACCACCGCCGATGACGACGACAGGAACGTCGGGGTAGAACGCTCCGTCGCAGGTGGCGCAGGAAGTGAGACCGCGGCCGATCAGTTCTTTTTCGTTGGAGAGTCCGAGGTGACGTGGGCTGGCTCCTGTGGCGATGATGACCGTCTTGGTCTGGTAGTCATTACCGCCGGCGGTCTTGAGGGTGAAATTGCCGTCTTCGGTCTTTTCGACGGAAGTCACCATGTCGTATTCGACGCGGGTGCCGAATTTCTCGGCCTGCTGTTGCATGCGCATCATGAGATCCGGACCTATGACGCCTTCGGGGAAGCCGGGAAAGTTCTCGACCTCCGTGGTAGTAGTGAGCTGGCCACCCGGTTGCTCACCGGCGAGAACGAGAGGATTTAGGTTGGCGCGTGCGGTGTAGATCGCTGAAGTCCAGCCGGCACAGCCGGTTCCGATGATAATGACGTTCTCCATGGCGCGGAACGTGTGTGGTTTTGAAGGGGGAATCAATGCTAAATATTTGCCTCGTTCAGGTTTTTGACTTTTCCTCTCTGTCGCTGCCGAGCAGAAAACATGGCGGGCTCTGTGTAGAATCCGGCTGAGTTGTCCCCTTGGATTGTGATAGGGATTGCGGGAGAATGTGTATCAAAAGGTCTCGATGATTCTGCGGGCTGCGGCGAGGCCGGTTTCGAGGGCACCAGGAACTCTTCCTTTTCCAACAAAGGCGTCACCTGCGAAGAAGAGACCGATTTCCGCAGCTTCGACAGTATCTTCGATTTTCGCCGCGGCGCAGGGGTGAGCATACCGCCATCTCTGGAAATCGCTCCAATGCAGGGTCGGCAGATTGTCGCCGAGCAGCGAGCTGACGGACTGGTAGGCGGCGGAAGTGATGGAGGCTGGAGAGTCGTCGTAATGTTCCGCACTCCAGCCCGGGCTCATTTGTGCGACCATCAGGGTCTCACCCTGTACGACGTGGCCGGCTTTGCGACCTTCGTCACTCAACCAGGCGAGCTGGTGTTCCCGGTCAGAGTTAATGAGGGCAAAGGCCTGATTGGGGAGGTTGACATTCGCATTGAAATTCAGAAGGACGGAGAATTGGGAATGGTAGGAAACTGGGCCTAACACGTCCATCATTTTTGCGATAACCGGGGCGTCAGCCTTTGTATTAACAAGAAGCCCGACAATTTGCGGAGCGGGTGGAGTGAGCAGCAATGCGTCAAACGGTCCGTTTGTTTTTCCATCGGCATCAATCAGGCTCCATTGAGTCCCTTCGTGGGAAAGGCTTGAGATGAGTGTTTCCCGCGAGATGGTGAAGTCCCCTGCTTCGATCAATAGTTTGCCGAGGGTGCTGATACCACTTCGGTAAGTCCACTTAGACTCTGCATTCTGTTTCGGGTCGCCTGGACTGATGTGGCCGGTTCGATCGAAGGTCAAGATGTCCCCGGCGATGCGGCACAAATCATCATGAGGGAGCGTTTTGAACAATAGTTCGGCGATCTCGTTGGACTGTGGCTTGAGGTAATTGGCGCCATAGTCGTACCGGCATCCGTTGCGGCTGCGTGACGCCGCGCGACCGGAAACTCCGCGACTTTTCTCGAACACACAGACCTCGGATCCCCCTTTTGAGAGTCGGAATGCCGCCGCGAGCCCGGAGGCCCCAGCGCCGATGATGGCAATACGAGACATGAGATGCGTTACGCATCCCACGGGAGTCGGGTCACAAGGGAATCTGCGAAAAGCCGTAACCCGACTAGTAGCTTTTCGCGAAGACTACTCGGCCTTCGGCCGGCTTTCCAGTGTAAATGCAGGTTCCGGCTTCACCGCGGAGTGCGGGATCCTTGGGAATGCAGCGTATGGTAACCTTGAGTTCTTTCTGGAGAGCTTCTTCCTCTTCGACTCCGCCTGCCCAGTGGACGAGGGCGAAGCCACCGTGGATCTCGGGATGGTTCTCATTATCGGGAGTGAAGAACTTCCGAAACTCATCCATTCTGCTGATTTCGATGGTGTGTTCGTCGTGGAAGGCAAGGGCACGTTGAAGCAGGGTGTCCTGGATGGACTGCAGAGTATTGATGATACCGGACACGGCTTCTTCTGCTGGAATGAACTGCTTGTCCTTGGGGCCCCGATCGCGACGGACCATGGCGACGGAGCCCTTCTCAAGGTCACGGGGGCCAATTTCAATCCTGACAGGAACACCTTTCTTGATCCATTCCCAGATCTTGACGCCGCCACCGAGATCGCGCTTGTCGATTTCGACGCTGATCTTCTCCCCGTGGAATAATTGAGCACTGATTTCGTCAGCCAATTTTTGGCAGGCTTCGAAAACAGGCTCCGCGTGTTCGGGTTTGGGAGTGACCGGGATAATGACAACCTGGGTTGGAGCGACGCGAGGCGGCAGGACGAGGCCATCGTCATCGGAGTGCGCCATCAGCAGGGTCCCGATGAGGCGGGTGCTGACGCCCCAGCTGGAAGTCCAGGCAAACTCACGCTTGGACTCGCGGCCTTCAAATTCGATGCCGGCTGCTTTTGAAAAGTTCTGGCCGAGGAAATGAGAGGTGCCGGCCTGGATAGCCTTGCGATCCTGAACCATGGCCTCGACGGTGTAGGTGTTTAGTGCGCCGGGGAAGCGTTCGGCTTCGGTCTTTTCGCCTGCGATAACCGGGATGGCGAGGTGATCGGTGAGAAAGCGCTCGTAAACCTCGTGCATCTTGGTCGTTTCCTCGATGGCTTCTTCGGCAGTCTCATGTGCGGTGTGTCCCTCCTGCCAGAGGAACTCTGCGGTGCGCAGGAAAAGGCGAGGACGCATTTCCCAGCGCATCACGTTGGCCCATTGGTTGATGAGGAGAGGCAGGTCGCGATAACTCTGAACCCAGCGGGCGAAAGCGGCACCGATGATCGTCTCGGAAGTCGGACGGATCACGTAGGGCTCCGTAAGTTCGCCGGAAGGAACCATTTTGCCATCCTTTAGCTCGAGGCGGTGGTGAGTGACCACAGCACATTCGGTTGCGAAGCCCTCGACGTGGGTGGCTTCCTTTTCGAGATAGCTCACCGGGATGAGCAGGGGGAAGTAGGCGTTCTTGTGGCCTGTGTCCTTGAACCACTGGTCGAGCTGGCCCTGGATCTTTTCCCAGAGTCCGTAACCCCATGGCTTGATGACCATGCAGCCGCGGACTTCGGAATTCTCGGCAAGATCTGCGGCGCGAACGACTTGTTGATACCATTCGGGAAAGTTTTCATCCCGGGTGGGTGTGATCGCGTTTTTTTGTCCTTTGGCCATGATTATCGGTGACACGGGGTTTTTGTGTCAGCCGGACCGTATCCATGCCTGAGGGAATTGCCAGCAGGGAAATTCAAACGTAGTCTGTTGTGTGAAGATTCTTAACCTCTACATTTCGCCGGACCATAACTACTACGGCCACTACGGTAAGCCTCCTGGAGAAAACCCCATCATCGAGGTTGAGAAAATCGAATGCGTCGCCGGTAGCGGGATCAAAGGGGATCGTTTTTTCGACTACAAGGAAGATTACAAGGGACAGATCACGTTCTTCGAGATTGAGACGCACCGAGATCTCTGTGAACGGTTCTCCGTTTACAATAAAGGGCCGGAAACCTATCGCCGCAACGTTGTCATCGAAGGACAGGATCTGAATGATCTGATCGGCAAAGAGTTTGAAATCGACGGAGTGCGTTTTCTCGGAACCGAAGAAGCGAGCCCCTGTTTCTGGATGAACCAGGCCTTTCATGAGGGTGCCGAGCAGGCCCTGGCAGGGAAAGGCGGCCTTCGTGCCAGGATTCTTGAAGGTGGTGTTTTGACAAAGGACTGAGCATTAGATGATCCTGGAGATTTCCACACCCGCACTGCTTTTTCCGGCGGTCAGTCTTCTGTTTCTCGCTTACACGAATCGCTTTCTCCACCTCGCGACACTGGTGCGAAACCTGCATCGGGACTGGGTGGAGCTAAGAGACGAAGCCCTGCGCGCCCAGATCGATAACCTGCGTCGCCGTCTCAAACTGATCCGCTGGATGCAACTGCTTGGAGCGGTGAGCCTGTTGCTTTGCGTCATCTCGATGGTGTCGGTGATATTCGGCTTCCGACCCATCGATACGATCTGTTTTATCGCCGCCCTCGTGTTGATGGGCAGTTCTCTGGTGTGCCTCGCCCTCGAAATCTGGTGCTCAGGTGGAGCTTTACAGATTTTGATAAAAAGGGTGGAGGAAGAGTAATTCTTCACTCCGCG
>PKCI01000158.1 GCA_002862135.1 Verrucomicrobiota bacterium
CTCCTAACTTGTGATGGAGGAAAAACGAGCGCAGACGGCTGGCAATTTATCGGCGTAACAGGCGACCCGAAAGACGTGGAGTCGTTGACCGCGCGAGTGAAGGTCGGAAGCGTTAAGGTGGTCTCCATCCGTTACAAAAAGTCTCCGCCGCCGGGCAAAGGAACTCGAAATGTGATGGTATCCAACCGGATCGGAAATGGAACGAAGGGTGGGGGAACCGGACCCCGTGGTGGTCCTGACCCCCGGCCAGTTAGCGGACGCTAAGAGAGGTGCCTACGACATTCGTGGTCGATTCCAAGCTGATGGCTATGGCGAAAACGAAAAGATTCCCGACCACGTCATATCCAAGTTGGCACGCCTCTCTGTCGAACAGTGGGAAAGCGTAGATATTAAGATGTTCGAATACCGAAACCGGGGCTCGGAATAAGGGAGCCCCAAGGAATCTACAACCGCCTCCTCCATCAGCAGTTACAGCAGCGCTGTTGCCTTCGATTCGGGGCTTATGAGCGCTGGATTAGTGCTGTTTTGTCCTAATAACTGAGAATGAGTCTCAAAAGCAGCTTGCCTTTCTTTTGATTTTGTCTAGCAGTAGGCAACTACTATGAATCAAGACACTACTAACATACTAATCGTGAGGCTCCTGCGCACTTGTGCGAAGGTGTTTCTTTCGGTCATTTTCCTAATTCCGGCTGCTGGCTTTACCCAGGAACAGTTGGACGACACTGTTGTGGTCGGTGAGGGCGCGGCTCCTGCACCGCGTCCAGCCCCCGCACCAATTCCGGTTCCAGAGCCTGTTACTATCGAGCAACCTGAAATCGATTTCAGCCCGCTGATTGTTACTGGTGAGGTGACCGCCCTGAAAACTCCGACACCTCTTATTGATGTGCCTCAGAGTGTAACAGTGTTTTCCGAAGCGCGAATGGACGATCAAGGCATCTCTCGCCTTGGTCAGATTGTCGATTACACACCCGGCGTTGCAAACTCTCAGGGTGAAGCCCATCGCGATGCGATTATTTTCCGTGGACAGCGTTCAACCGCTGACTTCTTCCTCGATGGATTTCGCGATGATGTTCAATATTATCGTTCCCTCTACAATGTCGAGCGGGTCGAGATCCTGCGTGGTCCAAGCGCTTTGACATTCGGACGCGGAGGCACAGGCGGCATCTTGAATCGAGTATCAAAGACACCTGTGGTCGGCTACGACTTCAACGGCTTTGATGTTTCACTCGATACGTTTGGTAGCTCGCTTTTCCAGATCGATTCGAACATCTCTTTCGGATCAGATAGCTACATCACCGGAGGTAAAGGTGGTAAGCAGATTATTTCAGAGGATACGGGAGCGTTTCGCTTCAACGGTTTCTGGGAACACCTCGAAGGCCACCGAGATTTTTATGAGGGTGAGCGTTATGGAGTTAATCCCACGATGGCCTTCATCCTGGGTCCAGACACTCGTCTTGACGTGTCCTATGAATACAACGACTTCTACGAGTTTATCGATCGCGGTATCCCCGTCGGTGACAACGGTCTTCCTGTTGAAGCACTCGCTGGGACCGTTTTTGGTGACCCTGACCAGAACTACTCAACGTTTGAATCTCATTCCATTCGCGCGACGCTGAGCCACGATCTCTCTGACCAGTGGAGTGCCCGGGTGTCTACCTTCTATGGAGACTACGATAAGGTCTACCAGAACTACTATGCTGCGGGGTATAACGAATCTACTGACGTCGTTACTATTGATGGATACGTTGACACGACCGTTCGTCAGAACTTCGCTATCTCCGGAGATTTGGTGGGCGAGTTCGAGACTGGAAATCTTGGTCACACTGTTCTAATCGGAGCGGAATATATGAACCAATCTTCTGACCAGAATCGTTTTAACACGTTCTTTGACCAGACGAGTGATGATCAGGAATTTTTCACTGCCACCAACTTCGCCTTGGTTCAAGGATCCGGCATTAACACCTCGGGCAACATCACCAGTAACGATTTCACCGCAGATATTGCTGATGACACTCGGGTTACCGTTGACACTGCTTCAGTCTTCATTCAAGACCAGATAGCGGTTGGTGATTACCTCGACCTTGTTCTCGGTGCTCGTTATGATAGCTTCGATATCCATGTCAACAATGTTGTTGGTGGCGAAGTAAGAACTCGTCGCGACGAAGAAGTTTCTCCTCGCCTCGGATTGATTGTTAAGCCTTCTGAAGATCTATCCGTCTACGGTAGCTACAGCGAGACATTCATCCCCCGGAGCGGTGAGCAGTTTGCTAACATCAATGGAAGCAACAATGCCCTTGACCCGAACACATTCTCAAATCTCGAGGTAGGAGTGAATTACGACATTGCGGACGATTTCAGCTTCAGAGCTGCATTGTTCGAAATGGAGGGTAGCTCTCCTCAGGTCGCCGACAGTGATCCTTCCACGCTTGACGTGATCGACACCGAAACAACTGGTTTCGAAGCTGAGTTAACTGGTTTCCTGACAGATCGTTGGTTCGTTTCAGCCGGCTACACCTACATCGATAGTGAGCAGGTAAATCGGGCTGGTCCTACCGGATTGCGCCCGCGTGAACTCCCAGAGCACATGTTTTCAATCTGGAATCAGTATGCAGTCAACGATCGACTTGGTCTAGGCCTTGGTTTGGTTTACCAGGATCAGAGCTTTGCTAATAATAGCAACAGTTCGATCATGCCGAGCTACACCCGGGTCGATGCCGCAGTGTTCTACAAGCTTTCCGACAGCTATCGTATTCAGCTAAATGTAGAAAACCTGTTCGACACCGATTACTACCCTCACTCGCACAGCACTCATCAGATCTCCGTTGGAGCTCCGATTAACGCTGCGCTTACGATCCGGGGTGAATTTTAATCAATCCTTTTCAAGCTAGGAGCTTTCAGCACATTCTGCTGAACCATGAGGGCCTATCGGTTTCCGGTAGGCCCTTTTTGGTGGAGGGGTCTCCTGCCGAGGTATCACTACGGTTCGCGCAGGAATTTGCGATCCACGGATGTAGGCGAAAAACTGATCAAGAGATTCTTGCAGGGAACAGCGAAATATCCTCAGTGAAGTTATGCCTCCGTCATCTTGGATCTCATGTCAAAATTTGTTGAACAGCCGATCTCATCGAAGGAAAAACGAAACATAACTAATTCTTTCCTGAAGAGGCAGTATCCGAGCTAAAACAAAAATAGACCATTGAATCTGTGGTTTCCCGTTTGAAGCGCCCCGAAGGTGATTAGTAGACGAGCCATTGGATTCTTCACTAACCATCAATTGCGAAAGAACTTCTAAATCTTGCGGCTGTATCCTGAAGCATGATCTCACTGGCCTTTACCGGTTTCATAGTTGTTAGTTCGCAAAACTCGGCGCCTTATTCGTATTTCAAATCAAGCTTTGCTGGTTCGTGGCGGTGCCGGCGCTGTCTTACGGAAACTGGATGCGGTTTTGCTACCTTCTTTCGGAAAGGATGTGTGCCTTACGGTGGGGAATTCTTTTCTTTCAAATTGGATGCACGCGTCTATCTGTCCTGATTCTTAGTGGAATATCAGAACGTTCAACCTAACATTCTAGCATGCAGCGATTAAGCGTGATTTTTCTTGTAGCAACAGTGTCGCTGTGGTCTCTGGCTGACGACAATAAACGGTTTCCGGATCTTCCCGTCAGCATCACCAGCTTCGGGGCGACCTTTCACGAGGGAGCGATCTATGTCTACGGTGGACAGTTGGGAAGGGCCCACAGCTACAGCTGGGACGATGTGAATAAGCCGCTTTATCGCCTCAAGCTTGAGGACGGAGCTGAATGGGAGGAGCTGGCGTCAGATGAGCCCGCTCTCGGACCAACGCTCTGGACCCATGAATCCGGCGTGATTCGCGTCGGGGGAATGCAGCCAAGGAACGCGAAGAATGAAGAGCAAGATCTCGTCTCCGTTCCCTATGTGCGCCGCTTCGATCCGGAATCCGGCAAATGGTCATCGCTTGTTGACCTTCCCGTGCCGCGCTCCAGCCATGATTCGCTCATTGTAGATGATAAGATCTACGTCGTCGGTGGTTGGCAAATGAAGGGAAAGGACAACTCCAGCACCTGGCTGAAAACCGTTGAGGTGCTAGATCTTGCGGCAGAAGAGCCTGAGTGGCGCAGCATTAAGCAGCCCTTTATCCGGCGCGCCCTTTCCATCGCGGTGCTGGGCGATGAGCTGTTCTGCATGGGCGGGCTCGACAACGGAGGCGATACCAGTCTCGAAGTCGATATACTTAACCTGGAGACGGAAAAGTGGCGCAAGGGGCCTGATCTTCCCGAGGGCCCACTGGACGGATTTGGACTCGCCGGACTCGTCGACAGCGACGAAGGAAAACTCTATATCACTGGCTTCAGCGGTAAGGTCCACACTTATTCTGGTAAAGACGGCTGGGAAGAGGTGGCCGAATTCCAACACGGGCGTTTCTTTTCGCGATTTGTCGATCCACCAAACGCCCCGCTGATCGTGCTCGGCGGAACCGGAAAACACGGTCGCTCCAAAGTGGTGGAGCAGCTGCCGGCCAGGTAAGCCGGACAATTTGATGGGAGGGCGCTGCTCTCCCGGTTTCAAAACGTGGGCAAAGAAACGCGGGAAAAGAACTCCTTCATCAGCTGGGTGGGTTTCGGCTTTGTGTCCGTTATGGGCTCCATGGCCCGAGCCCTCGAAACGAAGGTAGGTAGGTAACATCCTCCGGCGCCCCTTTCGGGGGCGGCAAGCGGAGCCCTTTGGGGGCGCAGAAACTACCAGGCAGCGGGTCCAATGTTCCACTCCTCAACCAAATCAGTGGGAATATCGTCGATGAAGCGAGAGGGGCGCTGAAGCGTATCGCCATCAAAGGCGCCATGCCAGACGAGCGGGTAAGTGAGGTAGAGTTCATCCTTGGCGCGAGTGACTGCGACGTAGAACAGGCGGCGTTCCTCTTCGAGGCCGCTGTTATCTTCGTCATCTTGATCGATAACTCGATTGTTGGGAAAGCGTCCGTCTGCCAGCCAGACCACGAAAACGGCCCGCCACTCGAGGCCTTTCGCTTGGTGCACAGAACTCAGGCACACGGCCTCTTTATCTGGTTCCGCCTGAGTTGCACTGACGGCGTCTTGACCAGCCAGCAGGCTCAGTTGGCTAAGGAATTCCTCGATCTCATCGAATTTCTCTGCGTATTTCTCTAGCTGGAGAAGGTCCTGGCGACGGTGGTCAAAGTTGGTGAATTTACTTCGCATGTAGTCCTCGTAAACGCCGCCAAGAATGGAAGGCATCATCGCTGCGGGAGGCTTCGGTTTTCCATCGTGGCTCACGAGTTCGTCGAGCGTATAGGCCAGTTGTTCCCAGGTTGTTTTGGCCTTTGATGGAACCTTGAAGCCAAGCATGACGTCAGAGAAGGAGTGCACCACGTCGGCGTGAGCTTCATCTGTCTTGAGCCATTCGTTCCAGAGGTTGTCAGCGCTCTTAGCCCCGATTCCAGGAAGCATTTTCACAAAGCGTTTGAAGGCGACTTCGTCTCTTCGGTTGCAGACGAATTTCATGAACGCTGCTGCGTCCTTGATGTGCGCCTGTTCGAAGAACCGAAGGCCACTAGTGATCACAAAAGGAATCCCGCGATTGGTCAGCTCCAATTGGATCTCCATTGCGTGAAAGTGAGCCCGATAGAGAACCGCAATTTCATTGAGTTCGATCCCTTCATCTCTGAGTTCGAGGATTCGCTGAGCTACGAAGGCTGCTTGGGTGTTGGGATCCTGAAGCGGTGCGAGAGCCGGGAGCATCTGTCGATCCGGGCGCCACGCCGCGAGGTCCTTCTTAAATTGCTGCGTGTTAGGGGCGATGGCGGCATTTGCCAGTGTCAGGATCTCTGGAACGGAGCGGTAGTTGGTTTCAATGACATACTTGGTTGCTCCTTTGTAATCATCAGGGAAGTCGAGAATATTGCGGAAGTCAGCGCCACGCCATGAGTAGATCGATTGGGCGTCATCACCAACCACCATTACGTTTATTTGGGGTTCAGCAAAGATCCTGATCAGGTCGGCCTGGAGTGAGTTGGTATCCTGATATTCGTCGACGAGAACCCATTCAAATTGGCGCTGGTAAGAATCTCGAATCACTGGATGCTCTTCAAAAAGTTGCAGAGTCTTCTCAAGGAGATCATCAAAGTCCATCGAGTTCGTGGACTTCTTTTTCTTCTCGTAGCCTTTTTCAAGTGAGGTGATCTGTTCGGCGAGATGGTGAAAGTACGGATACCTCGAATGGAGGATGTCGTCGATTTCACAGCCTGTGTTCTTGGTAAGGCTGAAGATATCTGCGAGGACTTCTGGTTTCGGAAAGCGCATCGACTTCGTGTCGATGTCACTTTCAGCAATCACCGCGTTGAGAATCTCTTTCTGATCTTCGCGATCCATGATCGAGAAGTTTCTCTCCCAACCTATTTCAGGGGCGTGACGGCGTAGTACCCGGTTTCCCACCGAATGGAACGTTCCACCCCAAAGTTCACGGGTATCGTAGGGCACTAGTTCCTCGACTCGGTCGAGCATTTCCCGGGCGGCTTTGTTGGTAAACGTCAGCAGTAGAATGTTCCCGGGAGCGATGCCATTATCGAGCAGGTAAGCAACGCGATAGGTGAGGGTGCGTGTCTTTCCGCTACCGGCACCGGCGATTACGAGGGAGGGGCCAGGGGGCGCCGTAACAGCAGCGAACTGGTTCTCATTCAGTTCGCTGGCATAGTCAATCTCGGACTTGGCGTTCTTCGGAACGCGTTTGATCGTGTAATCACGGGCCATCTTCGGGGGAATCTAGCCCCCGAACCTGACTTTTGCGCAAATAAAATGCAGACGTTCCGTCTGATCTACATTTTCTTTGCTGCTGCTTCCGCCAACTGGCTGCGCTCCCCGCGTTCCAGCGTAACGTGCGAGCTGCAGGGCTCGTTGCGAAGGCGGTCGCGAGTATACACAAGGCCATTACTGAGTCGATCCACATAAGGGTTGTCTATCTGAGCAGGGTCTCCAATAAGAACCAGTTTCGATCCCCGCGCCATGCGGGTCACGATGGTTTTTGCCTCTAACGGCGTAAGCTGTTGAGCTTCGTCGAGAATAAAGTAGCGATTCGGGATTGAGCGTCCTCGGATGTAGCAGAGCGCTTCGATCTCCACGAGGCCGGATTCAAGCATGCCGTCATAGACCTTCTTGCCGGCCCCGTTCATGGGTGCATCGGTGTTTCCCTTGCGGCCTTTCTGCTGCTGGCGGCGTTTCCCGGTGGTGTTTTTCGGGGTCAGTAGGAACTCGAGGGCGTCAAAGACAGGCTTAAGCCACGGGTCTAGTTTCTCTTCCAGTGAGCCGGGGAGAAATCCCAGTGTGTCTCCGAGGGGAATCACGGGGCGGCTCACAGTGACGCCATTGAAGTCTCCAGCGAAGGTCGCATGAAGCGCCGAGGCAACCGCTAGCAGCGTCTTGCCCGTTCCAGCCTGCCCGTAGCAGGTTACCAGAGTGGCTTCCGGGTTGAGCAGCGCATCCATGAAGCATTGCTGGCCGAGATTGAGCGGGCGGATTGGAGTGCCTCGCTGGATCTTGATCTGATCGGGGACATGCAGTTTATGGAGGGCGCCGTCGGAACCCATGCGTGCCGGCATGGTGCGTTTTTCGCCTGCTTTGAGAAGCACGTATTCGTTCGGGCTGACCTGCTTCGTGTAAGCGGGTAGGTCGATACCCCCGGTGCTGGCGAAACGCTGAAGCTCATTTGGCTTGAGGTCTATTATTCGAGGCCCGGTCTGGCGGACCTGATCACTGTCAACTTTATCGTTTTGATAGTCCTCGCAGGGAATACCAACTGCGTGAGCTTTGAGCTGCAGATTTAGATCCTTCGTGATTAGAATTGTCGGTGCCGAGTTTTGCTCGGCCACCATGCTGGCACAAATGAGAATGCGGTTGTCGTTGGTTTCCTGGCCCCGGAAAGTCGCCATCAACTTTTCCACCGCAGTGCTCTTGCTGTTGTTCGGAACCAGTCTGACGGAGCCTCCGCCCACTGTTGGAATTCCAATGGTCGCTTCGTTGGGGTGAGATGAGAAGATGTCGGCGAGACTGCGGTGGACATTTCGGGTGTTGGCTCCCCGTTCGGTCTGCTCTCCCTTAAAACGGTCCAGTTCACACAGCACTTCGATTGGAATACAGATGTGATTATCGCCGAACCTGTCGAGACAGTCAGGGTCGTGAAGTAGAACATTGGTATCGAGGACAAAGTTTTTTCCGATCGGGGAAGGGGCTTTGAGTCCGTCACCGTAAGGCTTTTTCTTTTTCGAGGAGCGTTGCTGGCGCCGACGCGTTGCTCCGTTTCCGTTGAACATCTCGACCTGGACGGTCCCTTCGGAAGATGCCCCACCCGCACCTGTATCGGATTGAAGATCACTCATAGCAGCGGTTCGCAGCACCGTGTTGTGAAATGCGAACATGTATAATGCAGATTGTGAACAGAGTACTTAATAATGTCAAAATATTCGGGGGACTAAAATTCGGTTAAAGCGTCGTAGTTTCTTCTACGAACAACCCTGAACGCAGGTTTCGGACCAAGTTATCGACTTCAGATTCAATTTTTGGAAGTTTGGTTTCGGGCGCGGTTTTGTCAGTCTCACCGATGTCCCAGTATTGAATTCGGTTGGTCCGTTTGGGGAAGTCTCGGCGACGCATAGAAGCTTGTTCCGCCTCGCGCATGGCAATGACGAGAGTCGAGTTCGCCAGACATTCTGTGGTGAATTTGGCGGGTTTGGTTGGGGTAAGCGAGCGGCTACTCCGGATCGGTCAAGGCGATCTGCTGCTCAATCAGACAGGTCTTCGGACGCAAGATACGGTCGAAAGCCTCTCGACTTCACCTGCCAGTGCAAACCGTGTCGGCATGCCTTGTCGTTAAACCATGCCTCCGCATGGCGGCTGCGGTAGAAATTACCGGTGCGGAGAAAGAGAACAGTTTGGTAAACTCTCACCTGCCACTTTGCGTTGCAATGGATGAAAAGATCGACCTTCGGATTGTGAAAGTTTTGTCGCGATGGAAAATCAGCAACGTGGGTTCTCCCTTTACTGCATGAGTCATGGGACCACGCAACCGCACGCAAGCACATGGGCGAGCAAGTTACACATTGGCTGAGATCACTTCTCATCCGGAGATATGGCATCTTTTATGCCCTTGTGAAGCACGTGAAGAAGCAAGGTTAGGTCGACTGGCTTCGGCAATATTATGGATGAGCCGTTTTGGTCCATTGCCCCTGCGGAGAGTTCAGCGAGTCAACCAGGGCGGTCAACAGAATGATGGGAACACTGCTGAGAAAAGGGTCTTCTTGGAACTGAGCCTGCACATCACCTCTGTCCATTCCGGCCATCACGACGTCCAATATGATCGCGTCGGGCTGGAAGCGTCGCGCGGTGCCGAGAGCCAGAGACGAATCGTTCTCAATTTGGACTTCAAATTAGCCGGTCTTCTCGAGATTTATCTTGAGAAGCTCCATAGAAGATAGATCGAGAAAAACATGATAAAAAGCCCGCGAGAAGCAAACCCGATCCCGCGTGCTTGATGGTGTCTCGATGAGAGGCAGGAAGTCAGCTTCTTTTTCAGGTCCTAGAGAATATTCCCTTCAGTGCTGCGCTGGATCGAGCTGACACCGGACTCAATCTGGCTGGTGCGGTCTGCGGTTGTAACCGGCTCCTGCGAATAAACTCGCCGCGGCTCGGCAGCTCCGCTGATCTTGTTTGTTTCACATCCTATGAAAGTGAAAGAACATACCTACGATGAGCGAAAGTATCAACAGTCCCTTCCGTCGATAGAAAAAGGATTTTCAAGGTAGGCAATGTAAAAGGCGCCTTCAATTAAGTGGCTCAATATAGCAGCCGATTGCTTTTGTTTCTGTGAACAAAAGGGGTTCTCTTTTGATCAGTTTTTCCAACACGGAGCGCAGATAATATGTGGTGGTCGTTCGGCGTTTGTCGCCGTAATCGTTGAAGAGATTGTCGATTCGGCCCCGGTAGACGAGTTCGCCGTCGGCATCATAGACGGCTGCCTCGGGGGTAATTTTAGCCCCAGCAGCCTTGACCCGTTTATGGGCGGGATCGGTAACTCCGGGAATGGTCAGAGAATACTCTTCACGATGTTTGGCTATGTCGGAATCAGTTGTCGAAGGATCTGGGTAGACGAGGAGGAATTCTACCCCCCTTGCTCCATATTTATCGTTCAAACGTGAAAACTCGGGTGAATAGGCATTGGCGATAGGGCAATCTGTCGACACGAAGATCTCGACACGTCCCGCCCTCTCCGCGGCGACCAGCGGCGAGGCGATCAAAAGAAATGCAACCAGGAGTCGATTCATGCGCCCTCCGAGGCTTTCATGCTCTCCAGCCAATCCTGAAGCGTTTTCAACTCGGAGGCATCAAGTGTCTTGTTTTTATCTATGTCAAGCCGAAGGAGCAGGGGCGACCGGAGGCGTTCAGGAAGTTCGCTGCTCTGCAGGCTTCCGTCCATGTCCTTGTCGAGAAATTTGATCACCATTTGGAAACGCTCGAGGATCCTGGCATTGGAGAACTCACGTCCCAGTTGCGCAAAGATCTTGGCTTGGTTGATCTTGGTCTGTCGGGTCAGCTTGGTGATGTCGTCGGCTTCAGTCGGAACGGCAAGGAGGGTGATGCTACCCATTTCATCGGTGGACTCGCGGCCCCATTTGATGCGCTTAGGCGGTGAGAAAGGATTGTCATTGTTACTCTCCGAATTGTCGTAGGTTATCGTGGTGGTCAATACAGTTCCTGCCGGCAGAATGATCTTCTCGTTGAAGAAATAGTTGTCCTGCCAGTCGAGATCCCAGTCTGGAATATCGAGCAGCACTCTTTCTTCACCGTCTGGATATTTCGCCGTCATGTTCATATTCTCGGCAATGTAGTGCGCATGGCCGGTGATGCTGACGGCCTCGGCGTCGACGGGGAGTGTGAAGCTGTCGGTAATGGTGTAATTGGCCTCTCCTGCCGGGATGTTGATACCCATTCCACGACCAAAGCCGGGAGGGATCTGAATCTCCTGGATCTGGCGTGTCGGTGCCTTGTCAGCGAGATAAATCCCCACAGTGGTCTGTTCCATTTCGACTTTGCCGGAGGGATGGAAATGAGTTGAGAGAACGAGATCAGATCCCTTGGGAAGCGGTCGGGCCAGATCGCCGGGTAGATGCTTGGGGGAAACGCCAGGGACATAGCCGCCAAGCGAACCGCTCGTGCGAAAGCTCATTCCATGGAAACCAGGTTTCCCGTCCTTGCCGTCAAGCTTGCGGGCCGTTCCGCTGTCGTCGAGAAAATAGAGAGAGTGGTGGACCACAGCGCGAGCAGAGGGGCGGAGTTCGATGGCTTTGACCCACTTGTCCTCGGGAAGATCCATTGGAAGGACAAAGTTGCGGTAAACATCAGGGCCTTCTGCGGGAACGGGATAGGCTTCATTCATCGTGAGGATGATGTCTGGTTCGCCGAGTTGCCAACCTTCCGCGAATTCTGGAAGAGGCGGGGCGTCCTCGCTGTTGCCCTCGGGTTTTCCGGCTTCGACCCATTGATTGATCAACAGGATCTCCTCTTCGGCGAGGCGGCGTACATCGGAGAAATGAGTCAGCTCCGGGCTGGCGTGCCACGGAGGCATATACCGATCGTTGACGACCCGTTTGATGGTCCGCGCTTTCTTCGAGACCTCTTCGAAGTTGCTCAGGGGAAACGGAGCGCTTTCGCCGTCGCGATGGCAACTGGTGCAATTCGCGTAGATGATTGGGGCGATATCCTGGTGAAAGGTGACTTCTGCAAAGGTGCTGGAGGTAGCTAGCGCTGCAAAGGTGGCTAAAAAGAGGGTAGATTTCATGGACATTGAAACAGACGCGAGTTTTTTTCCTCCGGTTACAACACCGTTCACATGGGACAGTTGCCACGAAGTATCTCCACCAGCGTTGGCACCTGGGTGCGACTCAAAATCTCAATTCCCTCAGGCGGAAACTCGAAAGTCGTGACCGGGATACCTTGTTCATCGCCCCAGGTTCCAAGTGAGCCGGGGGTGGGATACCCGATCTCGGTGAGAAGCGGCATCCCGGTTTCTTCAGCCAGCCACTCGGCAAAGGGACCGGGTTGCGGGTCATCGATGCAGGCCAGCGGACCGTGAAGGGCCAGAATGCGGTCGGGGCTTGTGCTTCTGATAAGCTCGATCAGCGCGGCAGTTTCGGGTTCCGATCCTGCGTGGTTTCCGGTCAGGATAGGCAAGGCGAGATCTTCGTCGGCGTGCCAGCGGCAGTTCGTCGGCTCGGCCTGCCAATTGGTGGTCGGGAAATTGCGATTGAGATCGACGCCCCTCGCGTTGCCGCGGGTTCCGAGTTGGAGTCCGTCGGGATTGGCGGTTAGGATAAGCCCGATCGACTCGGAGATATCAGCGGTTTCAATTGAGCGTATCGCCCTAGACAGTGATACGGTCGTATCAGGCTCCTCACCGTGGATGCCGGCAATGATGAGGAGCTTGCAATCGGCTGACGGAGGAAACCAAGAGAGCTGCGCCTTGAGCACGGAATGGCCGTAGGTTTTCAGCTCCAGGCCAAGTTCCGTACGTAGACTCATGCTGATCAGGGATTCTCCCGCTGCCACCGATAGCGGCCGGCGCGGTTGATGTGATCGAGAAGCGCGTTGAAAAGGTCGTTG
>PKCI01000185.1 GCA_002862135.1 Verrucomicrobiota bacterium
GCAATACAGTTTCGCATCCTTAATGCGCGGAAAGGACCCAGTGTTCGGGCCCCCCGGGCCCAGTGTGACAAGAAGGCCTACCAATTCCGAATGAAGTGGCTGCTCGAAGGTGAGCGCCATATCGAACTTCATCAGGGCAATGTCGCACAGCTAATCGTCGAGAATGACAAGGTGAAGGGAATTGAAACCTCTCTTGGCCTGCGAGTGGAAGCTGATTCCGTCGTGATCACGACAGGCACCTTCATGCGGGGGCTGATGCATGTGGGCCTCCAGAATCAGCAGGGTGGACGAATGGGAGATGCCACCTCCACCCTTAGTGATGATTTGATTCGCCTCGGCTTCGACGTGGAGCGTTTTAAAACCGGAACCCCATGCCGCCTGAACGGTAAGTCGATCGACTTCTCAAGGTGCGAGATCCAGGACGGGGATAATCCTCCTCCTCTTTTTTCTTTTCGTTCCCACCTCAAGGAGAGGGATCGGAACGACATCTTTTCGCTGAATGATTGGGCTGAGCCGACGTTCCACGTGGAACAATTGCCCTGTTGGATCACCTACACGAACCAGAGCACCCACGATGTGATCAATGCGAATCTCGATAAGTCTCCCATGTATTCCGGGAAGATCGAGGGGGTTGGTCCCCGCTACTGTCCCTCCATTGAGGACAAGGTGGTGCGCTTCGCTGATAAGGAGCGTCACCAGGTCTTTCTTGAACCTGAGGGACGCCAGACTCATGAGTATTACGTGAACGGCGTTTCGACCTCTTTACCCTTCGAAGTTCAGTATGAGTTCATTCGTTCCATTCCAGGTTTGGAGAACGCGGAGATCATTCGTCCGGGATATGCGGTGGAATACGACTATTGCCTTCCGACTCAGCTTTCCGCGACACTGGAAACCAAGAAGATATCAGGTCTCTACTTTGCCGGGCAGATCAACGGCACCTCCGGATACGAGGAGGCTGCTGGCCAGGGCTTGGTTGCGGGCGCCAATGCCGCCCTAAAGGTTGCGGGTAAGCAGGAACTAATCCTCGGGCGCGACGAAGCTTATGTAGGAGTGATGATTGATGATCTTGTCACCAAGGGCACCGACGAGCCCTACCGCATGTTCACGAGCCGTGCAGAGCACCGCCTTCTTCTCCGTCATGACAATGCGGACCTCCGCCTCGTTGAAAAAGCTCATGCCCACGGCCTGATCGATGAGGCATTCCGGGAGCAAACGCTCCAGAAAAAGGAGCACATCGATGAGCTTACTCATAAATTAGAAAATACCCACACCTCTGAGGGATCTCTCGCCAAATGGCTGCGCCGCCCCGAATCTAACTGGAATGAACTCGATGCCGCGCTGAAGGGCGAGTATGCGCACGGGATCTGGGAGCAGGCTGAGATCGACATCAAGTATTCCGGTTATATTCAGCGTCAGACTGACACGGTTGAAAAGACACGACGCCTCGAAGAGAAGGTAATCCCTGAATGGGTGGAATACACTTCCATCACTGGTCTGAAGAGAGAGGCACAAACCAAGTTACAGCACATTCAGCCGAAGACCTTGGGGCAGGCGGGAAGAATTAGTGGAATTACTCCTGCCGATATCTCGCTTCTTGCGGTATGGTTGGAACGCGGTAATCGCTGACCTTCTATGCGCAAGGTTTTCGCCATTGCAGGGGTATCCCTGTTCCTATGCCTCCAATCCGTCCTTGCTCAGGACTGGATGATTCGTTTTCCTGCTGATAACGGCTTTCTTCCAACCAGTTGGATCGCCGATCCTATTGGGGCGGCAGTGGAGCCTCTCAAGCCGGAATACCATCAATTGGCCCAGACCATTATCCGCAAAGCGCTCGCCAAATATCCCGACGAAATACTGAACCAGTTCCTCGAAGGGGTTTCGATTGTAGGATCACTGCGCTTCTATAATGTTGGATACGGGGGCACTTACATGGCCAATAGTCGCCAGATTGTCTTGGTTTATCGCCCCACCTTCGACTCTCGCGGGTTCGAGCAGCGATATCACCACGAATTTTCTTCTATTCTTCTCAAGAAGAACGAGGACCATTTTGACGGCAATCGCTGGATTTCCGCCAACAGTCGGGAGTTCTCCTATCGTGCTCCCGGTATCGTTGAGGAGCAGACCGGCGATCGCTCCGAAGCGACCCGGGTCCTCGCCGAGGAGCAGAATAAGACAGGTGGCTCCGGCAGCAGTCTCCTGCGTTTGGATGAGGATCTGATGGAGGAAGGATTCCTGACTCCCTACAATCGGGTTTCCGTTGAACAGGACTTGAACGAAATGGCGGCCCACCTCTTCACCAACCCGGACCTTTGGGGCCTCTGCGAACGCTACCCGCGAATTGACCAGAAGGTGGATGTCTTGATCGACTTTTACCGAAAGCTGCATCCTTCAATGGATCGCCTCTATTTCCGCCGCATCGCGGTGGAGGCGACCGCTACCCCGGAGCCGGCACCATGAATTCAACGTCACTTGCCCTCGTAAAGATGGCCCTGGAGGAGGATCTTCGGGACGTCGGTGACCTCACCAGCCTTCATTTTGTGGAGGCGACCCACGAATCCAAAGGGCTCATCGTCAGCCGTGAGGAAGCGGTGATTTCCGGTCTTGAGGTGGCTGAGAAAGTTTGTCGCGAGGTGGATGATGAGATACGGTTTGTCGAAATCGTTGCCGATGGAGATGGGGTTCAGCCCGGTGACGTCGTTTGTGAGCTGATTGGCAAGACCCGCTCCATTCTTACGGTTGAGCGAACTGCTTTGAATTTTCTGCAGAGACTCTCAGGAGTCGCGACGATTTCCCGCACCTACGTCGAGGCGATTGCTGGAACGGGAGTCGTCCTGCTCGATACCCGAAAAACAACTCCAGGCTGGCGAGCTTTGGAGAAGGCGGCCGTAGCTCACGGAGGCGCGACAAATCATCGCACCGGCCTCTACGACGCCGTCATGGTGAAGGACAATCATCTTGCTGCCAACTTGACGCCGTTGAACCTGGCAGAGCGGGTGGCAGAGTTGCGTCACGAAAAGCCTGACTTGAAAATCCAGGTGGAGGCGGATCGCCTTGATCAAGTTGAAGCTTTTCTCAGTGTCGATGGAATCGAAGCGATCCTGCTCGACAACATGTCGGACGAGGAATTAATCCGGGCAGTTGCGATGCGCGACGAAGCCAACGTGCCGACCAAGCTCGAAGCAAGTGGAGGAGTGAATCTTGAGACGATTCGTGGCATTGCGGAAACGGGTGTCGACTTCATCTCGGTCGGGGCTTTGACCCATTCGGTGCGATCCATCGACCTTGGCCTTGATCTGCCTTCATGAGTGATCTCACCTACGAGTCGATTTCGGCCGCTTTAAGTGAGTCGGTGAAGGAGAAATTTACAACTGAGCATTTTCTGTATCTCGAGGAAACAGGTTCGACTAATGACGATCTCTTAAATCGCATTCGCAGCGGTAAGGCAAAGCACCTCGATCTGATTGTGGCTGATCTCCAGTATCAGGGTCGCGGTCGGCGCGGGGATCGCTGGGAAGCTTCTTCGGGAAGAAACTTGCTCTTCTCCATTGCGTTAAAGTTAGAGGAACCAAAAGAGAACTGGTGCCGACTACCCCATCTTGCTGCTTGTGTTCTCGGAAGTTCGGTCGAATCAGTCCTGACGGGGGAATCTCGACTCCAGGCAAAGTGGCCGAACGACTTGCTCCATAAAGAAAAGAAGCTGGCCGGTATTCTCGTTGAAACCGTTCTTGTTCCTGAGCCGTTTGCGGTGGTTGGTATTGGTCTGAATGTGAACATGCGCACCGATGAATTTCCGGATGAGTTGCGTGAGATCGCCACAACGATTTACGAGCTCGAGCGATGCGAATCGAGCCGCAGTTTTTTACTGGGTGAAATCGTCAGCGGTTTTGCCAATGGCTACCCTAACATGCTCACTAATTTTGGTGAGGTGCTCGACTGGCTCGAAGCGAGAAGCGTTCTTTCCGGTCGCCGGATCGAAGTGGTCACCACCGAAGGTATCGTTCATGGCATTGGTCATGGATTGGGGAACGATGGAGAACTGATAGTCGACCAGGGAGATTCAGGTTTGAAATCCATACTCAGCGCCGAGCGAGTGTTGTTCCGTTAGGGTGCCATGATGGCGACCTGCCAATTTATTAAGTTGTGTAAAGTAATTCAGGTTCTATCATCAAGAAGAATCCAAAATTCTGACTATGGCAGACTTCATATTTGCAGACGACTATCGGCTCGAAGAGGGGCCCACGCGCTACTTTTACGAGGAGTTTTTGAAAGGCCTGGTCCACAAGCATAACAATCTCATGGGGGTAATTCAGGGGTTCTCCAGCCTGATCCTCTACGATGACGGTATCAGCCGCGAAGTCCGCGAAAGTGCTCAGCAGATGCAGGACGCCGCGAAGACCGCATCTGATCTGAACCGAGACGTCCTAACCTCATCAGGTTGCAGTCGCTGCGACTCGGATTCGGTGTCACTCGATGCGGTCTCCCCCTATTGGACTTCGAAAGCCGAGGAGGCATGTAATGAAGCGGGCGTTAGTTTGCAGGTAAATTTCCGGGAAGGGCTTCCGGCAATCGCCGGTGATCCGGGAATGCTTGGCGAAGTCTTTACTCAACTTATCAAAAACGCAGCCCAGGCCGCAGTTGGCACCCCTAGCAGTTCTGTCGCGATTGATGCTTTTCCTCCAGGCGAAGCCAGTCCCGGAGCTACGGTGGACCTCTTTATTCGCAACACCAGCGTCGAGATGAACGCGGAAAGTTTGAAAAAGTCCTTCATACCGTTCCATACGACTAAGGGTGCTGAGCACTATGGCCTCGGGTTGACGACGGCTGCGGTTCTTGCCGGGCAGATGAACATTCGTCTTGGCCTTCGTTACGCCGACGGAACCACGACGGCCTGGCTGGCGATGCCGACGGCTTAGCGGTCAGTGACAATTCCGTATCGCTTTGCTTTCTCGCGAAATGTGAGGCGCGACAGTCCGAGCCACTTGGAGGCCTTACTGATGTTTCCATCACTCTTTTCGAGGGCACATTCGACAAGGTTGGCTTCGACGCATTCGACAGCGACTTGGTGCACGTTTTCCAGCATTCCGCTAGCTGCGTCCGCCACGAGTTGGTGACAGTATCGTTCTACCGATCCGGTTTCGACTGAATTTTGTTCCGGAGGTTCTGTTTCACCGAGCAGATCATCAATGGTCTCCCGGTCGATAGCATAGCCCCGTGATCGCAACAGTGCCTTGCGAACGACGTTTTGAAGTTGGCGGACATTGCCGGGGAGTCGGGAAGATTCGAGTCGCGACACCGCGTTTCTTGTGATGGCAGTTGGTGGCAGGTTGAGTTCTTCGCTGAATCGTTTGAGAAAGAATCCGGTGAGCAACTGGATGTCCCCGGTCCGGTCCCGCAGCGGTGGCAGTTTGATAGTGGCTACGTTGAGCCGGTAAAAAAGATCCTCCCGGAAATCGCCTTCGGAAATCATTTTCTCGAGCGGGCGGTGGGTTGCCGCAATGATGCGGACATCGACCTGGATTTCTTCGGAGCCGCCAACGCGTTGAAATCGCTTTTGCTGCAGCACGCGAAGAAGCTTGGCTTGGAGCGAGTGATTCAGATCACCAATCTCGTCGAGGAACAGGGTTGCCCCGTTGGCCTGTTCAAACTTTCCGATTCGAGTGGCGACTGCTCCGGTGAAGGCGCCTTTCTCGTGACCAAAGAGTTCCGATTCGAGAAGGTTTTCAGGGATCGCTGCGCAATTGATGGTGATAAACGGTTTGTGGGCGCGGTGACCGTGTTGGTAAATCGCGCGGGCGACAAGTTCTTTACCGGTTCCGGTTTCGCCGCGAATGAGCACGGTAACCGGCGTCGCCGAAAGGCGTCCCAGTGCCTTGTAGACATCAAGCATTGCGCGGCTGTTGCCAACGAGCGTATCGACTCCGTCGTTGAACTCGTTGCGAGGATCAATCGCGACCGGTTCGCTGGCGCGGCGCGAACAATCAATCGCCTCATTGATCGCCCGGTTGAGATCGGAGGCAGCAATTGGCTTGGGAATAAAATCGAAAGCGCCAGCTTTGACCGCTTCGATAGCGGACCGACTGTCGGCGAGCTCGCTCAGAGCGATGAAGGGAGGTTGCGGCGTTGCTTTCTGAACCTTCTTCAAGAGAGAAAAACCACGCCCCTCCTCAAAAGCGAGGTCACAGATAACGATGTCGAATTCGCCGGAATCCAGTTCTTCGATCGCTTCGTCTCCGCTGGAGACCGAGGTAATCCTGATATCAGCCTCCTTGAAGGCGCTGCCAATCGCACTGGCAACGCCGGGGTCTGGATCAATCACAAGTAATGCGGGGCCACTGGTCATAGACTGGTCAATTCCTTAACAGGTGGGTGGTAAGTTATTTACCACAGAATTTTGAATTACCAAGCTCAGGAAATCAGAAAGAATCTTACTCCCCTTATAGAAAGGGGGTTGCGGGAGAAGATAAAGGGGTTGGCACGCTTGATGCTCGAAAGCGGAAGAATCCAAGAAAAAGGAACCAATACTAAACCCATGAAAAAAATCGAAGCTATCATCAAACCCTTCAAACTCGAAGAGGTGAAAGAAGCCCTCACTGAGGCTGGCGTGCACGGCATGACCGTTAGCGAAGTGAAAGGATTCGGACGCCAGAAGGGGCACACTGAAATTTACCGTGGATCCGAATATACCGTGGACTTCCTTCCCAAGGTTAAACTCGATATCGTAGTAGAAGACGGCGACGCCGGTTCTGTGGTTGACACCATTGTTAAAGCCGCCTCCACCAACAAGATCGGTGACGGCAAAGTGTTCGTCTCCACTGTCGAAGACGCTGTGCGTATTCGTACCGGTGAGCGTGGAGACGACGCCATCACTGTTTCGGCTGAGTAATCTCAGTCGAAAACCGAAATTCAAAGGCCCGGCTTCGCGATGCGTCTCCGGGCTTTTTGTGTATTGAGCCGATTAGGTGATCGTATTCGTGCCGAGGTAGGGCTGAAGTGCCTCAGGAACACTGATGCTTCCGTCGGCCTGCTGATAGGTCTCGATCAGGGCCACGTAGAGACGGGGCAGGGCGGTGCCGGATCCGTTTAGGGTATGAGTGAATCGGTTCTTCCCGTTCTCGTCTTTGAAACGCAGACGCATGCGGCGGGCCTGGTAGTCGCCAAAGTTGGAGCAACTGGAAACCTCGAGGTAGCCTCCGTGGCCGGGAGCCCAGACTTCAATGTCGTAAGTTTTCGTAGCACTGAATCCGAGATCCCCAGTGCATAGCTCGATGGTTCGATAGTGCAGGCCAAGCTTCTGGAGAACCGTTTCGGCTTCGGCCGTCAGTCTCTCAAGCATATCGAATGATTCGTCCGGGTGGGCGATGTTGACGAGTTCGACTTTGTCGAACTGGTGCATTCGGATCATGCCGCGGCTTTCGCGACCGGCTGAGCCGGCCTCACGCCGGAAACACGGAGTGTGGGCCGTTACCTTGATGGGAAGTTCATCCTGCTTGAGGAGTTGTTCGCGGTAAAGGTTGGTCACCGGGACCTCGGCGGTCGGTGCGAGGAAGAAGGCGTTCTCCTCGAGGCCATACATGTCGAACTCGAACTTCGGTAGCTGGCCGGTGCCATACATCGCATCACGATTGATGATGCAGGGCGGTGCGACCTCGGTGTAGCCATGTTCCTTAGTCTGCAGGTCGAGCATGAACTGGATAAGGGCGCGTTGCAGCTTGGCACCAGTACCAGTGAAAGTGATAAAGCCGCTGCTGCTGATCTTGGTGGCAAGTTCGAAGCTGAAGAGATTGAGGCTTTGACCGATTTCGACATGATCCTTCGGCTCGAAGTCGAAGGAAGGTTTGTCACCCCAAACACGGATTTCCGGGTTAGCCTCTTCGTCTTCACCGACGGGGCAGTTAGCATGGGGAAGGTTCGGAACCTGGAGAAGCAGTTCGGTCTGACGGGCGTCAGCGGCATCGGCCTCTTCGCCGATCGCTTTGATGCGCTCACCAATACCGCGAACTTTCGCTTCAATTTCAGAACTATCTCTGCCTTCGCGCTTCAGCATTCCGATTTCCTTGGAGATGCGATTGCGGTCTCCTTGGAGCTGCTGCTTTTCGGTTTCGCCGGCTCGACGTTTCTCGTCGTACTCTAGAATCTCGTCGATCAACGACCAGGCGTCGCCCCCTCGATTCTTGATCCGGGCTTTTACGCCGTCGACATCTTCACGAAGCTGTCTAATATCTAGCATGACGGGGGAGTGTAACTCAGGCTCTCACCTCGTCAACGGGTCAAGCGTAGCAGCAGAGTGGCTGAGAGGCCGCCGATTCAGAGAATCAGGACGATCAAAATCACGATTGGCCAGGGAAGAAGAAGGAGGGCATCCGCCGCGGCCTGAACAAATGGTGCGGATTTGTCCCTATCGATACTTCGCGAAAGATAATGGAGGGCCGCACTCGAAATAAGAAGTGAGATTCCAGCGAGGAGGCCTCCATCGATCAGGAAAACCAGGCAGCCAGCGATTCCGCTGATCCAGCCCGGCCATGCGGGAGGGGGTAACTCCGGATGAAGGGCGTAAAATGCCTGCGGGTCATGCTGACCGTCGAAGGCTGATTCGCTGTAGGAGATTATGAGGCAATTATAAAGACAGATACCGGCCAGCCCGAGGGCAAGAATTCCGTTTAGAATGCTGGGGCCGGTCGTGTCGGCGGTGAGCATCACGCCGAAGGCAAAGCAGAGCGAAATTACGATCTCCTTACCTGGGATCCAGCGGCACCAACAATTCGGAACTAGGCGGAAGACTGCAAAATAGACAGCTGTGGCAGCGGCCAGAATGACTCCTTTGGAAAGGTAGGAAGGATCCTTGATGTTGATCAGTTGAGAGAGGCCGGCGACGGCTGCGGTTGCCAGAAGGGTCCACATCAGTGGTCGAAAACGAATTGCGAACCGATGGCGACTTGTCAGTTCCCTGACTTCGCTGAGGCGATAAGAGTCGTAGATCCGGTCGGCCAGATAGACGGACCAAACGCCGAAAAACAGAATCAGCAGTTTCGGGATGAAGGTATCTGTGGAACCGCCTGAATCAAAGGTGACCGCCACTGACCAGCCTAAGGCCACGAGCGGAGCGTCGAGGCAGAGAAATGACGGCAGCAGAAAGCCCAGCTGGATTCGGCGATTGGTCACGGCTTGGTAAAGAACGCCACTGTCGTTTTCCTTCAGGGGAATGAGGTTATATTATTTTTGCAATCCGGACAGGTAACGGTAGTGATTGCTTGAGGTATCAAATCTCCTGATGAGTGACTTCTCTAATCTATACGCTCTGATTCTTGCCGGCGGAAGCGGGACCCGTTTCTGGCCCCTCAGCCGAAATGTTCGCCCGAAACAACTGCTCAATCTCTTCGACGAAGAGACTTTGATTGAAAAAGCGGTCAAGCGTCTCGATGGCCTCATTCCTGCGGAGCGAATCCTTGTCCTGACAAATGAGGTGCAGGTCGAGGGAATCAGGGAAGCGCTCCCCATGATCCCAGCGAAAAATGTGGTGGCTGAACCGGCGCGTCGAGACACGGCTCCAGCGATCGCACTTGCCGCGGGATGGATTGCGGCGAGAAATCCTGACGCAACCATGATTGCTCTGCCGGCGGATCAGCTCGTGATTAAAGATGCCGAGTTTCGTTCGGTGCTGCAGTCGGCTGCGGACGCTGCCAGTGCAGAGGATGCGATCGTGACGTTGGGGATTCGACCTGACTGGGCCTGCCCCAGCTACGGTTACATTGAGCGTGGCGAACTGTTGGATTCGGTATCCACAGATCATGCCGTGCACCGAGTGAATTGCTTTCGGGAGAAACCATCTGTCGAGGTGGCCGAAGAGTATCTCAAAAGTGGAAACTTCTCATGGAATGCAGGTATCTTTATTTGGACGATCCAGACACTGCTGCGCGAGCTTTCACAGCATTGCCCTCAACTGTCTGCCTTTGTCGAAACGCTGCGCGACGCTGATGATTTTCATTCTGCGGTCGAAGAGCAGTTCCCGGGGCTCGATAAAGTCTCGATTGACTACGCGCTCATGGAGAATGCGAAAACGATTTTGAATATCGAAGCGGATGTGGGTTGGGACGATGTTGGCGGTTGGCCTTCGGTGGCAAAATATCTCAAGGGGGATGAATCCAGTAACGCCAGTCAAGGAAAGCTCGTCAGTGTGGATTCGAGTAACAATATCGTTTTTTCTGCCACCAATGACACGACCATTGCTCTGCTTGGAGTGAGTGATCTCATTGTCGTGACGACGGCTGATGCCGTGCTCGTGGCAGACCGCAATGATGCGGATCAAATCAAGAATTTGGTGGACGTGCTGCCACCAGAGTTGCTGTAACAAAAACACGTGTGTCTAATTGGGTTAAAGCCTTGGGGATTGATTACGGAGCCGCCCGTATAGGCGTTTCTGTTAGTGATGATATCGGTTTGCTGGCACATCCGTTGGAGACAGTCTCTGCTGCTGACCTGGAAGGTGCCGCCGATCGGATCTCAGAAATTGTCCTGGAACGGGAAATTCGAGATCTCGTGATTGGTCTTCCGCTTCGAGTGAGTGGCGAGGAGGGAACGGCGGTGGACGGTGTTCGGCGGTTTATCAAGATCCTTGAGGGGAAGGTTCCCGAGAGAGTTGTTTTTCACGAGGTGGATGAACGCTACACCACCGTGGTAGCGATGGAGAAGCTCCATCAGGCCGGCCGCACTGCGAAAGATTCGAAGGGAATCATTGATCAGGCAGCGGCGATTGAGATTTTACAGCAGTGGTTGGATTCGAGAGCGGATATCCCGTGCGAACCCTGAAAAACTTAAAAACGGGAAGCCTAGCCCTGAAATCGTAAACGGATTCGGATTGCAATCCGTAACAGGAAACAATGTGTGTTTAATATGCAAAGTGACGGAGCAGAGAAAGTCGGAGTGATCGGACTGGGTATCATCGGCAACCAAGTGGCTGCCCAGCTTAGAGAATCCGGTCGGCATGTGTATGTCTGGAATCGATCCCCCAAACCGGAACCCAACTTTGTCAGTTCTCCCGCAGAGGTGGCGAAGCTCTCCGAAGTGATACACATTTTTGTTCGGGATGGAGAAGCTCTTGTCGAAATGGTGACGGCGATGAAAGATGAGCTTTGCAAGCGACATACGATTGTCAATAACTGCACGGCGGATCCGGAATCTGTGGTCAAGGCCTACCAAATCGCAATAGAAGCTGGTGCGTCTTTTCTCGATGCTCCGTTCACTGGTAGCAAGCTTGCGGCCGGAAACGGAGCTCTCGTTTATTACATTGGAGGTGATCCGGCAGTGCTTGAGAAAGTGACTCCTGTTCTCGAGGTCACATCGAAGGAGATCCTCTATCTCGGAAGAGTGGGCGAAGCGACGGTCCTCAAGATCGCGACTAATATGATCACAGCGACGACAGTCGAAGTGTTGTCAGAAGCATACGGACTGGTTACTGCCGCCGGGATTAATCCAGATAGCCTGGCCCAAGCTATTGAACATAATGCGTGCGGATCAGCTCTCACTGAGATGAAGCTGCCGACGATGATTGAGCGGGACTACGAGCCTCACTTCTCACTTAAGAACATGTTTAAAGACGCACAATATGCGCTCAGCCTTGGAAAGAGTCTAGGTGTCGACCTGCCGGCTGCCTCAACAACGGCGAACATCATGTTCCGCGCGCTTAAAAATGATCTGGGCGAAAAGGACTTCTCAGTGATCGCGGAACGCTTTCAAAAAGCTGATGAGTCAGAAGGGGAGAAATGAAAGAATTGACCGTCGAGCTTGAGGGGAAATGGATTCCGCTGGCGAATCGCGCGGTGTTCCGGATTTCTGGTCCGGATCGGGTTCGATTCCTTAACGGGCAGGTGACGAACGATGTTTCGAGGAACCTCAGCGAAGAGGCAGTCGCCGCCTGCCTGTGCACTTTAAAGGGGAAGGTCGAAGCTCTTCTCTGGGTTTCGTCAAATGAAGACAGCTTGATTGTTGATGGAGAGTTGTCACAACGCGAAGAAGTTTTCAACCGACTGGACCGTTACCTGATCGCAGATGATTGTGAAATAGTTGATGAGACGGAACGCATGAATCTGGTGCACCATTTTATCGATGGACAGCCGGGGGTGATGGCGACGCGAGTTGGGAAGCTTGGAAAAGACCTCTGGGTGCAAGTCGATTCACTTCCGCCTAATTTTTTGGAGGAAAATAGACTGAGTCCGACTGAATTCGCCGCAGCGGGCATTCTCGCCTGCGTTCCAAGGGCTGGCTACGAAATAAGCGGGGAAACCTTTCCGGCCGAGCTCGGACTGGATCGATGGGCGGTCGACTTTCACAAGGGCTGTTATCTCGGACAGGAAATCGTGTCCCGAATCGAGAGTGTGGGGCGTGTGAAGCGGGTTTTGAGACCATTAATGTCCGAAGATCCGCCCAAAATCGGAGAAGAAATCACGAATTCCCTGGAAGAAACCGGTAAAATAACCGGCCCTTTCGAGCCAGTAAGCGAAAATTACTACCTCGGACTCGGTCTTTTCAGCATCTCTGGTGAACATGCTGAAATGGTTGAATTTGAGTTAGTTACAATCAATTAATTGTGGTGCGCCTAAAGTCACAGACGATTGAGTGGGAAGTTTCTTAGAAAATTTTTGGATATTTTTGTTGCGAACCCACCCCAACTAAATAAA
>PKCI01000004.1 GCA_002862135.1 Verrucomicrobiota bacterium
TCTGAGAGTGCTTCCACAGCACCCTCAATAGTGGCTTCGGGCGCTTTGTCGCCGCCCATGACATCCAACGCGATTCTCATCGTTTAAAATGAGTTTCTATCTAGGAACAGTGGCGGCGAACATGCAACCCGGAAAAAGACAAAGTCACCCCGAGATGAGGTGACTTCCTTCGTCTGAGTAACTGGCAGAGAAAGAGCCGATCAAAGCTCGTCCACCGTGATGACCTGGCGACCCTTGTAATACCCGCAGCTGGGGCAGGCAATGTGAGACGGAGTCGCACTGCCGCACTCAGGGCAAACGTTAAGCTTACGGGCGCGCCAGCGCTGACCGGAACGACGGAGGCGCTTCTTCATTTTGGAGGTGCGACGTTTTGGAACTGCCATAGCTTAACTTAATTTAAGTGAAGCGCGCACCTAAGCTCGCATTGAGTAAAAGTCAACGAAGTAAAACACACGATTTTTCGGGAATCCTAAATTTTGCTCACTTCATTGCTATAGACATCGAACCAGTGGCAGAACGTTTTACTCACGGGAATGAATTTTGGGGAATATCCCTTGAGGATTCCCTGCGATCCAGTGGTCTTTTCGTTGAAAGGCTCGTAGCCCATGTCCCAGTTTCACTGGATGACCTCACAATGCTCCGGTTTGGCATTGGCATCGATCCAGGCGCCTTGGGATCAGTTGTCACTCGATCGAATTTAGTTGTGGTCCGATTTCGGCGTCATTGCGAGGGATGACATGCAGCCCTCGAGCCTTCATACTGTGTTTTCATGAAATCGCTGCTTTACCTTTTCTGCTTGTTTTCTGCAGGTGTTCTCCTCGCCGAAGACCGACCCAATGTGGTCATATTGCTCGCCGATGACCTTGGTTGGGCCGACCTCGGCTGCTACGACGGTCCGGTAAAAACACCGTATCTTGATTCCCTGGCGGAAGAGGGCACCCGGTTCACGAATTTTTACTCCGGTTGCGCTGTCTGTTCTCCTTCGCGCGCCACGCTACTGACGGGGCGCCATCACATCCGGACAGGCGTCTACAGCTGGATTCACGACGAGAGCCAGAATTCTCATCTTCTCGAGAGGGAGGTAACCCTCGCTGAGGTCCTCAAAGAGGCGGGCTACCGCACGGCTCATGTTGGAAAGTGGCATTTGGGTCTGCCGACTGAGAAACGCGACAAGCCGACCCCGGATCAGCACGGGTTTGATTACTGGTTCGCGACGTGGAATAACGCAGAGCCAAGCCACAAAAATCCTGAAACCTTCATTCGCAACGGCGAGGGAGTCGGCAAGCTTGAAGGCTATTCCTGCCAACTCGTTGTTGATGAGGCGATCACATGGCTGGATGACCATCGTGATAAGGAGGCTCCGTTTTTTCTCAACGTCTGGTTTCACGAGCCTCACGCTCCGATTGCGGCTCCAGATGGAATCGTTTCGGAATATGGCGAACTGAAGGAGAAAGGGGCGATCTATTCGGGGACGATCGACAACACGGATCACGCGGTTGGGCGTCTGCTCGCAAAACTCAAGGAAGTCGCGCCGGCAGAAAACACGCTCATTATTTACGGCTCGGATAACGGTAGCTACCTCCAGGACCGAGTCGGTGGACTTCGGGGAAAGAAAGGGAACAACTGGGACGGAGGCATTCGTGTGCCGGGAATCTTCTATTGGCCGGGAACGGTTGAGAGCGGTCTTGTAACGGATCAGGCCGGAGGACTTGTTGATGTGCTTCCTACTGTGTGCGGTTTGCTTGGTCTGGAGGCACCGGCCGGCGTTCATCTCGATGGCAGCGATCTCAGCCCGGTCCTGAGAGGAAATCCAGAAGCGTTTTCCCGTCATCAACCCATGTTCTGGCATCTCCAGAAGTCTCGGCCCATGGTCGCGATGCGGGACGGGAACTACTCACTGGTCGCGGACCCCGACTATGAGCTCTCGACAAGTAACCTGTTCCAGGAGAGCTGGATTCCGAAGATCAAGGCAGGAGGCTACAACAATTTCCAGCTCTTTAACCTGGTTAATGATCCCAATCAGACGACCGACCTGGCAGGCGAGAAGCCGGAAGTCGTCGAAGCACTGAAGAAGAAGCTGCTTCAGATAAATGCCAGCATCATGGCTGACAGCGAGGACTGGCACCTGAAGTAGGCGGACCGTTCTCATTGCCTGGTTCCGCAATCGGGATACGCGATTCGGACCTGTGACAATGCTTGAAAAGGGCAGAATCTATGGCTCACTGCACAGCCTCTTCTATGGAAGCCTTCCGAGTTGCTCTCCTTTCTGCCGTCTCTTCGTTTGCGATCAGTTCCGTTCTTGGAGCCGACAAGGTGCCGGGTGATCTGATCATCACTACCGTCGCAGGTCCCGATGTGGTTCCGAGCCCTGCCTGCCTCTGCGCTGCCGCCGACGGTTCTATTTTTGTCGGTGTCGACCTGAATGGTTCCTTGGGTAAAGGTCCCGGAAAAGGCCGCATCGTGAAGCTGGTCGACGATGACAAGGACGGGGTCGCCGATTCTCACACCATTTTCGCTGAGATCGACAACCCTCGCGGGCTGATCGCTGCCGGAGACAAACTCTGGGTGCTGCACACCAATTTTGGAGATGACGGCAGAGCAACCGGGATGGACCTGAAGTTGCTTGTCGATGTTGATGGAGATGGTGTTGCCGACGGTCCAGCAGAGCCATTGGTTGAGAACATCTGTGCCGCTTCATCTCTCAACAGCCGCGGAACTGACCACTCCACCAACGGTATCCAGATGGGTATCGACGGTTGGATCTACATTGCGATCGGGGATTTCGGTTTTGCTGACGCGATTGATCGCGATGGTACGAAGCTGAGCTTGCTGGGTGGCGGAATTGTCAGGGTCCGTCCCGACGGAACGGAAATGGAGCTCTACACTACCGGTATGCGCAACATTTACGATGTGGCGATTGATCCTTTCATGAATGTCTTCACCCGCGGAAACACCAATGACGGTGGTGGTTGGAATGTGCGTTTCACGCACCACATCCAGTCCGGGGAATACGGCTACCCGCGTCTCTTTATTAATTTTGCCGATGAAATCATCCCTGCACTTGAAGATCTCGGCGGAGGCTCCGGTGTTGGTGCGATCTTTATCGACGAGCCGACTTGGCCGGAAACCTACAACAAGCAGCCGCTTATGGCTGACTGGGGACGCAAGGCCGTCTACTTGCACCGTCTCACCGTGGATGGCTCCAGCTTCACCCAGGTGCCCGAGGAGTTTGTCAGGGTTTCGCAGGTTTCTGACCTCGATCTCGATGCGAGCGGCCAGATGTTCCTGAGTGCCTGGGATGGTGCCGGTTTCAAAGGTGATGAATCCAAGGGCTACGTAGTTCGCGTGGTTCCTCAGGGTTGGACCTATTCTGCCGCTCCTGACTTTGAAAACGCCAATCTGAACAGCCTGGTCGGTCTCCTCGCATCTGATAGTGCGAAGGTGAGGGGATTTAGCCAACTTGAATTGTTGAGCCGTGAGAATGCAGCTGATGCCGTCGCCGGTCTCAAGCAGCTAATCGCGGATGAGGCAAAGTCGCTCGAGTGCCGGGTGGCAGCGCTCTACACGGCGAGCCAGATCGAAAAGGACCCTGTTTTTGCACTGGCCTACGCTGACGATTCTGCGCTTCGTGAATTCGCACTTCGCGCTGCGACCGACCGGTTGCCGCGCCTGAAAGGAGCGCAGTTGCCGCTTGAGCCGTTTCTTTCCGCCCTCAATGATGGATCCCCTCGTCAAAAAGTAGCCGCCGCTATCGCAATGGGGCGCCTCAGTAATGAAGAGGCAGCGGAAGCTCTTCTCGCTGTTGAATACACCCGGCCCGATGTGGGGGGAAAGCCAATCACGACCCAGCTTGATACGCTCAAGGGCGGCAATCGAGTGGCCAAGGTGAAGTTCGAGGTGGCTGCCGGAGAGACGCTTTATCTGAATCTCAAGGAAACCAACCCGGCCGAAGAGCCGACTCACGTTGCTTTCTACAACCCGGTGTTCGTGGTCAGTGGTGACAAAACCGTGAAGCTGGGAGATCTCATGCCAGTCGCGGGCTTGGTTCACGTCGACAAGAACCCGGATGGCTCCGAGCTCAGCAAGAAAGCGGCGAAGGGGACAGAGCATTTCGTCACCGCAGAAGTCCAGGAAGAACTCGCTTATGAAGTGCCTGCCGGCGCCCTCCGTTTCGAAGCGACGGTGAAGAAGGCAGAGTCAGGTCCTGCTGACGGTTCAATTGATTTCTTTGCTTCCACTGTTGATGTTCGGGACGGTGGGAACGCCGCTTCCGCCAGTCCGCGACACTCCACTCCGAATTCTGACATCGTTCTTCCTCATGTAGCCGTGAAGTCACTGGTCAGCCTGGATGCCGTTGACGCAAGTCTCGCCGCAGTGGGAACGTCGGGACAGGATCTCGCTCTTTGGGCACTCTCCTACATGCACAGCCCGGAGGCCGTTGACGGTTTGCTCGCTGCGCTGAACCGCACCGACAACGAAGCGCAGCAGTCGGACCTCCTGCGGACTCTCGCTCGCCTTTACCAGAAAGAAGCACCCTACGACGGTAGCTGGTGGTGGACGACACGTCCGGACACCCGTGGGCCCTACTACAAGCCGGATACCTGGGAGAGTTCCGAGAAAATCGCAGTCGCCATGAAACAGCTTCACTCGGAGAGCGGTGAAGAGGGGCAGCGCCTTCTCGCGCGGCTCAACGATCGCATGCGGATGAACATTGATGAGCTCGGCACCCTCGCAGTGGAGTCCGAAGTTGAGAAAATGCCCACGGTTGATCTCGCAAAGATCAGCTCCAAGCAGGGAGCCGTCGGCACGACACCGATCGAGGATGTGATTCTCTCACTGGACAAACTTAAGGGAAATGTGGCCAAGGGCGAGCAGCTGTTCGCGCAGCAGGGCTGTGTGGCCTGTCACGCGCTCGAAGTCGGTGGTCCGGCGCTCGGGCCGTTCATGGGGCAGATCGGTTCTATCATGAACAAGGAGCAGATCGCCGTTGCGATCCTGCGTCCTAACGATACCATTTCGCAAGGCTTCCAGACCGCCCAGGTGAAGATGAAGAGCGGAATTGTTCACGTGGGCTTCGTCACCGAGAGCAATTCCGACACCATGACGCTTCGGAACATGGCCGGGCAGGTCACCAAGTTGGATGCGTCTGACATCGAACACGAAGAGCATCTTCCCTCTTCCATGATGCCGCCCGGCCTCGCAAACGCACTCTCTCTCGAAGAGTTTGCGTCGATGGTGGAATACCTGGCATCCAAGAAGTAAGAGGGAAGGGCGGCATTACAGTCGCCGTGAGGCAACTGGTGCGAACGGCAGCATTGTCGTTCCGCCTTGGGTAGCTTCTGCAGGCCTAGCGCAACTTGACGGAAAGCGACGGCGCGGGCAGGACCGGGTGCCTCTTGCTCGCGATGGCATGAACGAGGCCGTGTGCTCATTCTCGCTCGTCTGGCGGCCGATGATCAGGGTAGCGAGACGGTTCTGGTCCTCGTTGAGAAACTGAGTCAGTAAGGCCCAATCGAGCCAAAAGGCTCCGCTCTGGGCTCCTCGAGGGAAAGTGAAAGTGCCTAGCGAAACCACTTTTCAGGATGGAGTTCGTCTGTGTTTGTCTCGGGATTCATCTGCCTCTACCTGAAAAAGGCCGAGGTGTGGCGTTTTGGACATAATTTTCGAACCGTTAGGTTGAGTGCTGTAAGTTAATTTTGTCGCATAGTATGGACAATCATGTGTCAGGCTCGACGGATTCGAGGGCGAACACTTCGACGTCCAGGCCTGATGAGAAGTGTGCGAAATCCGGCGGTCGATCGTCGATTTCGAATCCACACCATTTCATAGCTCCAGCCTTACACTGGCTAACCTTGGCGGTTTCGAGACGGTAAGGAGGATGGGCTACGGAACCAACCAGAAGTTGTTCTCGTTTGGGCTGCCACGCGAATAGACGGTATCTTTCAGCAAGGAAATACTCAATCGTCCCGGGTGTGCCTGACACGTCATTGCCGGTCCCGCTGTAGTGAATGGTGGAGCGATGCTCGGAGGTGCCTCGTCTTGGCAAGCATTGATAGTGAATCTCGTCACGATGGCGCGGGGCTGAAATCTTTGCTGGATAGTAAGGCAGATGAAAGCGGCGCTGCGCCACAATGCAGGCTAGTGGGTTGTTTGCGTCGAGTGAATAGAACCACACACCGGGAGTGCCGGACCTGTCATAAACGTAGGTCCTGACATTCATCTCAAGAAAGTTCACTGTTCCGGGCACCTTGGGCAGCCCGCGCAGACGAATGTTCTGCATGTAGAACGGTACCAGGCCCACATAGGCACGTCCTTCAAAGGTATCGACGCTCACGCTCGGGGGAAGCGTGGCCTCAATGAGAGCCGGATCGATCTCCCAATGCAGGAAAGCGAGATCGGCCCACGACTGATACATGACCGGAGGCCCAGCCGGACGCCGGCAGGCAAGTTGCCGGTTTTTGAGGGTGGGAATGGCAGACATGCGAGACTATCCTAGTAAAGTTGCCCCTTGCGGTAGGCTGCTGGAGAAATACCGCGATGTTGCTTCAGCATGCGGCTGAAATAGTAGCGATTCGGGAATCCACAATTCTCGGCCACCTGCTCGATTGACTGATCGGAGTGACGCAACAGGTGGCAGGCCTTGTCGAGGCGGTAGTTCAGCAGCACACCCATCGGGGCGACGCGAAGCTGGGAGCGGAAGAGGTGATTCAGATTTCGAACGCTGACACCCGCTGCCTTAGCAGCGTCCTCAGCGTTGACCTTGCGGGCGAGGTTGGTTTCAAGAAACTCCATCGCTTTCTCCACACGCGGGTCGAGCTTCTGGTTGGTCCAAGCGGCGGGTGGCAGGTTGCCCAGAGCGTGAACAACAAGGCTGGCGGACTCCCAGTTGTAGGGTTCGCCCTTCGCGGTGTTCAGGGTTTCGAGGAAGCCCTCGCTGATTTCGTCGATGGATTGAGTATAGATCCCTGGCACGGAGAGTAGGTCACTGCGTCCGAGAATGAAATGAACATACCACTTCGTAAAAGGCTCCGGATTGTGGGAGGTAATCGAGGTTCGGGGCGGGATCAGGTACAAACTGCCGGGCACGAGTTCGGCTTCTTCGTCGTTGATGCTGACGATGGCTTTGCCTTCAACGGGACAGTAGAGGCGCCAGTAGGGATCAATCAATCCCTTGAGGTCCCAGTGTTCCAGGTGGATTTTCCTGGTGGCATGGATTTCAAGGGACATACCTGGAAGCATCACCTCGCGCTCTCCCTTGACATCGTGAGGCGAGCCGTCAGGCACTAGGCTGAAAAACTTAGCGTTGGGACTACTCATTTTCGAAAATTTCCGAAAATGACACAAAGAGGCATTCCTGTCCAATTCTACAGTATTGGTATGTTTGCCAGTGTTTGCCAGAGCTGACACAACAGGGTCATGTCGGAGGTCAGCGTTCGCGCCCACCGAAAAGAAGACGGCTGAACTCCCGGATCGCTCCACGAAAGTTTCTCTCCTGCTGCCGCTGAGCACGGGGGTCAACTGGTTGTGCCACGAGTTCTCCCGGGATGGTAAAGGCTTGAGGCTGCCGGTCCTTGCGGGCAAAGGCTCCTGAACCGTGACCTCGGCAAGTGGCTTGAGGGCGCTTGTCGGGGGGAAGAGGCATCTGATAGGGATACAAAGTGTAGTCACTGGCGAGCAAGCCGCATTCGCGACAGAGGACGGTTTTTTGAGAACCAGCGGGCAAGGGCAGTGGCTCCGCGGCATAGCCTGAACTCTCAGCTGTTTTCATGACTTCCGTCCAAACGGGCAGGGCTAGGGTGCTCCCATAGCCCTTGTTCATGATTGTCTCGGGCTGGTCCAGTCCAACCCAGACGCCGGTGGTGATTTTGTCTGTAAATCCGACAAACCATGCATCTCGATAATCATTGGTTGTTCCTGTCTTCCCGTAAGAAGGCGCGGTGTAGCCGGCATTGCGCGCGGATATCCCGCTACCGTTAGTCATGACCTGCCCGAGAATGTCGGAGGTCATCCAGGCGGTCGACTCGGAGAGAACTGGAACCGCTTCGATCTGATGCTTGTAAAGGAGTTCGCCATCGCTGTTCTCGATGCGATTGATCATGTGCACCTTGTAGTTCATGCCCTTGCCGGGAAAGATGGACATTGCACTGGTCATGATTACCGGACTGGTCTCGAAGGCGCCGAGGTATACAACTGGTGAGTCAGGAACGGATCCGAATTTGAGGGCGTTGGCGAGGCCGCGAACATTTTCGAGACCCCCAATCTGGCCCACTCGAATAGACATAGTGTTGCGGGAACGGATCAGGCCGACTGCGGAAGGTTGCAGGCCACCGAAAATACCGTCACTGTTTTGAGGGCTCCAGACTGGTCCGCCTTTGTGCTGCAGTCGGATCGGGTCGTCACTGACGTAGGCCCCGGGGAGCAGGTTGGTGGTCTCAAAGGCGTTAGCGTAGACAAAGGGTTTAAAGGTGGATCCTACCTGGCGCCTAGCTTGGTAGACGCGGTTGAAAGCGCTTTCACCAAAGTCGCGCCCACCCACCATAGCGAGGATGGCCCCGCTCGAGTTGTCGAGCGTGACAACGGCCCCCTGCAGGTAGCGGGTGGCTTCTCCTTTATTGTGGGCACTGCGAGGGGGATGTCGGAATCCGGGCCGCGATTCGATTGCAGTAAGGTGACCGTTGAGAGCTTCCTCCGCTGAGGCCTGAAGGTTTGCATCGAGTGTGGTGTGAATCTTGAGCCCACCTGACTCAATGTCGATTGGGTCGAGGAAGGTGCTGAGCAGATCAAATACCGCCTGTAGCGTGTAACTTCCTGAAGCGAGACGTTTGTCGGGGGGGCGAAGAGTGATCGTTTCGTTCTTCGCCGCATCAGCTTCGGCCTGCGTGATAGTTTTTTCAGCAACCATACGGGCGAGCACTTCGTCGCGGGTTCCCTTGGCATCTTCGATACTGCGGAATGGATTGAGAAGACTCGGCCCGCGGATCACACCGGCGAGCATGGCGCCTTCTCCGGCCGTTAACTCGCTGGCCGGTTTCATGAAGAAACCCTGGGAAGCGCGCTCAATGCCATAGAGACCCGCACCAAAGTAAATCCGATTCATGTAGAAACCGAGGATCTCCTCTTTGGAGTAGTTGCGCTCGATCCGCTTGGCGATGGCGACTTCGAGAAGCTTGCGACTGATCGTCTTGTCCCTGTTACCGTAAGCATTGCGCGCCAACTGCATCGTCAGGGTGGAGGCACCCTGCTCAAAGCCTCCAGCTTTGAGGTTGAGCACAAAGGCACGGAGCACACCAATGTAGTCTACGCCGTCGTGCTCGTAGAAGCGGCTGTCCTCACGGGCGAGGAGGGCGTTGATGAAGTGCTCCGAAACTTCCGAAGCGGGAACGACGAGGCGGTTCTCTCCGTGACCAGAAACATGGCCGAGAATGTTGCCCTGCTTGTCGTAAACAAGGGTGCGTTGAGGAACCTCTTTGAGGTCATCCATGTCAAAACGCAGCGCGGCGTTTTTGTAGTAAATGGTCCCGATAAGGCCGGCGGCGATTCCGAGGGAGGTAATCAAAAGCAAAAAGAGCCGAAAGAGCATTCTGAAACAACCTAATCGGCGTTTTTTGCGGCCAGTTCTGGCGTATATGGCTTCGAAGTGACCGCGTTTGGGGGACTGTTTTTTCTTTCCGGGCATATTCGGCAGGCGATAATGTCTTTAAGATAGGTTAAATATCGCAATTGGTCCAACTCGAAGAGGTTTTTGGGGGGATTGTCCCGATATTGGACGAACCGATGCCGCGCCTTGTTTGTTAAAAAGGTTTCCTGGGACGAGGCCAGGCTTCGTAGATTCTGTAGAAATGAAAGAGCTCTTTCGCGAGGCGGATTCCGCCATAGTCGGACACATGAAGTCGATCCTCGACAACGAGGGGATCGCGACGGTAATTCGCAATGAACACCTCTACATGGCTGCTCTGAGTGAGGTGCCGATTCCTGAGTTCTTTCCTGCCCTCAACGTGATTCACGACGAGGATTACCCTCGAGCTTTGCAGGTGCTGAAAGAATACCTCGAAAAATCCCGCGCCAATGCCGGGAAGGTGAACGAAGAAGTTATCTGCCCTTCCTGCGGAGAAGCGAATCCGGGCAACTTCGAAGTCTGCTGGTCCTGCGAGAGCCAGTTAGCCCCGACGGAAGAGTAGGCAAAAGTGGCTGGAAACCTGCGAGACGCCATGATTGCGGCATCGGCGCTTCCTCGACAGTAGACGCTTTTCGATTTTGTGTAGACCCTCATGAAATCCCTGTCCGCTGTTTGCTCTGCTTTGCTCCTCGCCGCTCCGTCGTTTGCCGAGGACACCCGTCCCAATATCGTCATCATGATGGTCGACGATCTTGGCTTCTCTGACTTCGGCTGCTACGGCAGCGAGATTGAAACGCCGCACATCGACGGGTTGGCCGAGAACGGGATTCGCTTCAACAGTTTTTACAACACGGCGAAGTGTCACTCGTCCCGTGTCTCTCTTTTGACCGGTTTATATTGCGACCAAGCCGGCAGCACAGAGTTGAATCGTGGGGTCACTATTGCGGAAGTTTTAGGGAAAGCCGGCTATTCAACAGCCATGGTGGGCAAGTGGCATCTCAATAAGCAGCCGACCGACCGTGGATTCGAGAAATACTTTGGGCACCTGTCAGGTGCGACCAACTTTTTTACCGGCGACAATACCTTTCGGCTGAACGGCGAGCTATGGAATGATTTCGATGAGGACTTCTACACCACTGACGTTTTCATTGATTACGCCGAACGGTTTCTGGACGAGATGAAAGAAGAGTCGTCAGACGGGCCTTTCTTTCTCTATGTCGCTCACAACGCGCCGCATTACCCGCTGCACGTGCTTGAGGAAGACTATCGAAAATACGAAGGGCGCTATGACGAAGGCTGGGATAGGGTCCGAATTGCCCGCCACGAAAAGCAGCTCGAGATGGGCATCGTGCCAAGTGAGTGGCAGCTGAGTCCGCGACCCGAACTCGTTCCGGCCTGGGATGAGCTCAGTGAGGAAGAGAAAGCCTGGGACAATCGGCGCATGACCGCATTCGCCGGCATGGTCGACCGAATTGACCAGAGCACGGGTCGCCTCATTCAGAAGCTCAAGGAGATCGGCGAGTTTGAAAACACGCTCATCATGATTTGCTCGGACAACGGGGCCTGTCCGTTTGACCGGACCAAGGGGGCGGAATTTGAGCCTTGGGACAGCCGTTCCTATTGGTGCTATGACACTGGCTGGTCGCACGTGGGGAACACACCCTTCCGCCTGCACAAGCAGAGCCAGCACGAGGGCGGCATTTCATCTCCGATGATTGCGCACTGGCCAGCGGGAATGAAAGCGGAGAAGGGGAGCATCACCGCTCAGCCGGCGCATTTGATTGATTTTATGGCGACAGCGATTGAGTTGGCAGAGACGACCTATCCGGAGTCCTGGCCCGAACAGCCCGAGGTGGAGATTGATCTGCTCCAAGGCAAGTCACTCGTTCCGATCTTCAACGGCGAAGAGCGCGAGGGGCATGAGTTACTCTACTTTCGTTTTTCCACCAATCGAGCCATCCGCAAGGATCACTGGAAGCTCGTTACACACAAAGCGAGCCAGTGGGAGCTCTACGACATCGTCAGGGATGGCACCGAGATGAACAACCTCGCCGATCAATACCCAGAAGTGGTGAAGGAGCTTTCCGCATTCTGGCACACTACCGCCGTCGAGTTGGATCGCCTTTCCGAGAAGAATGCCGCCCCCGTTTCCGGGAAGACACCTCCCATTCTCAAGAAGTCAGGGACTGTCGCGGGTGGCGATAAGAATAAAAGATAACAAATTGAACCCGATAGGTTGAGGACGTGACTCGGTCGAATTCGGGAGTTTGAAGGTTCACCGCCAGTCAACTGGTTTGGTGTGCCTGCGTTGGGTAATTGGTTGCAATGAGAAGTGATGTCGCGCGGTCGTTTCACAAATCTGTTGAGCAATCACAACCGCACCACGTGATCGAGAGGCTGTTGATTGCTGTTAAGAGTGTCCAAAGAAAAGACTTGCCATGTAAGTAATGTCGATCATCCTTGAACTATCGCGTTATTGTTTCAAGTACGACTGATCCAACTGCTTATCGATGAACAAACTAATACAACTGATCCTATCTCTCGCCACGGTATCAGCCATTCCTACGCTACGTGCTGGTGACGTGGTAGTTCCGGCCAAAGCGCTTTTGCAAGAAGCGACTTTCGAGGCCACTGGCTATGTCTTCGCTTATGGAGGATGGTCACTGGGTCCCAGCATCGAAGGGCTTATCCTCAATCCCGAAAACACAGGAGAAAGTGCCCCGTACGGAGCCGATTTTGACGATGGATTCATCGTTGGCTTCGGTTCTGGTATTTACTCTGATCTTTTCGGGGGTAGTCGCTTCGAATTGGAGGCTCTTTCTAGTTCGGTCGACTACAACTCGCTCACCATTGATAGTGAAGATTTGCCAGTCCAAGGCGAGTTGAAGACGCAGGGGCTATTCCTCAACGTTCTTAAAGAGTTTCCTCTTGGAAACGCGACGGCTTACGCCGGCGGCGGCCTTGGAATCGGCACCCTTGAGTCCTCCATCATAACAGTAATCCCGGGGGGA
>PKCI01000095.1 GCA_002862135.1 Verrucomicrobiota bacterium
GATCCCGGCTGGACTGCCCCTTTCCGGGTTGAGAACTGGGACGACAGCAAGCAAGCCACGTACCGCGTGCGCCACGGTGAGAAAGCCACCTACAAAGGTATCATTCGCAAAAATCCTGTCGACGAAGACGAGATTCTCGTCGCTGGGTTCACCGGAAACTCTATTCATCCAACTCACGGCGGTGACATCTCACGACAAGACATTATAGACAACGTGAAGAAAGCTGATGTCGATATCCTCTTCTTCGCCGGTGATCAGGTTTACGATCACTTTAAGCACTATGCCGGCTGGCTGAAGTTTGGCCGTGACTTCGGCGATATCATCAAAGATCGCCCCACCCTCTGCCTTCCTGATGATCATGACGCCGGTCAGCCTAACCTCTGGGGAGAAAGCGGCAAAGTCTCCACCCTCAGCGGTGCCTCCGACGGTGGATACTCTCGTCCCGGAGAATACGTCCAGGAGGTGGAGCGGGCCCAGACAAGTCACTTTCCCGACCCAGCCGACCCTCATCGAATCGGCCAAGGAATTGGTGTGTGGTTTACCAATCTTAACTGGGGCAACATTGACTTCGCTGTCATAGAAGACCGAAAGTTCAAGACCGGCCCCGCCGGTCGAGTTCCCAAGCAGGGACCCCGCCCAGACCATATCCTCAATCCAGACTACGACCCAACCAGCGTTGACGTCGAAGGAGCTGTTCTTCTCGGAGAGCGACAACTCAACTTCCTAAATAACTGGACGCAGGACTGGGCTAGGGCCGACATGAAGGTTGCTCTTTCTGCAACGATCTTCTGCGGTGGCGCGCATATCCACGGCAATGCCAACGGACGTCTCCACGCAGACATGGACTCCAATGGTTGGCCGCAGACCGGACGAAACAAGGCCATCAGCACTCTGCGCAAAGGCTTCGCCTTTCACTATGCTGGCGACCAACATCTCGCCACCATTTTCCAGCACGGCATCGCTGAGCACGGCGACGGGATTTGGTCTTTCTGCGTTCCTTCTATCGCAAACCTTTACCTTCGCTGGTGGCAACCGCTTGAGCCCGGTGCCAATCGCGAAGAGGGAGCTCCCGAATACACTGGAGAGCATCTCGACGGGTTCAACAATAAGGTCACCAACTACGCTGCTGCTAACCCGGAAAGCAAGCCGGCCGGCAATATCTTGAACACCCGCTCGGCAGGGTGGGGGATCGTTCGGCTCAACACTAAATCCCGCGAAATCACAATGGAATGCTGGCCGCGGAACGTCGACATTACTGATCCCGCCTCCGAACAATACCCAGGTTGGCCAAGGACCATCTCCCAGTTCGATAACTACAATCCGCCGTCGTGGGGAAAGCTAGGAGAGCTCTCTTTTGACGTGGAAGATCCCGTCGTCCAGCTGATTGATAAGGAAACTGACGAAATTCTCTACACAGTTCGAGCGAATGGAAAGACCTTCACTCCGGGCGCCCCCGAAGGGAAAACATTCGTTGTGAAAGCTGGCAAAAATGCCCCCGACAACATCGTGTCTGAGAAAGGTAAGGTAGGCTGCGCCCCTCAATCGGTGTCGCTAAACTAATTTCTCAATGCAGAGCGGTGATAATCACCGCTATGCCAACCGGCAGCTCGTCTAAGTCAGGGAAAACTAACTTCAACAATCACGAAGAGGGGTCCATTGGGCATTGGCGCGCAAATTTCAACGCGTTCCCAATACTCATTGATGGAAGTCACTGTCTCTGCCTCACTCACGGCCACGAAACTGTCGCTCACCAGCGTGCTGGACATCTTTGGCGTGTAGTCCAGTCCACTGCCCTTCCGCCTAACATATTGGAGAGTCCAACACGGTGTATCACCCGCTTCGATTTGAAGAAGCGGCAATCCTGACGAACCACCATCGACCATCGTACGTAGATCCAATGAGTCGAGGTCCATATTGAAGGCATACTTTTCAAGATTGGTGATGCCACCACCGAAAGGCGTCGCGCTCGCGAGGGCATCTGATCCGCCCAATCCAGCTGCAGCGGCAGCGTCATCAAACAAGATTTGAGCTGTAGCGACGGTAAATGTTCTGGAAACATTCTCAGCGGTAAGGTGACGTTGGCTTCCCGCTTGCGAAGCTGTCACCGTGACAGTTCCCGGACCCGTAAATCTCAATATATTTGAGCTATCAATCGTGGCTGGGCCGTTGGTAATCGCAAAGTTTACCGGGTTCCCCGATCCACCTCCCGTTGCTGAAAGAGCGAGGGTATTGCTTAGTGCCTGATCAGGAATAGCCGGAAACGTAATGACTTGTGGTATTGGTACGCTCTGAAAGGAAATTTCATCCACCCAGCCACTATCAGAGCCCGCTGAGACCTGCCCATCTTTAAAGTATTCCCAACGAAGAGAGTGATTACCCTCTGGAATCGCATAGGAGTATTGGGTCCAGTCGATTTCTCCTGTGATACTGGTAATTGCGGTTCCATCAAGAGAAAAAATCAGTCTATCGTACCCTGCTTCGGAGGACACCTTCCACCAAAAATCAACCGTATCGGGACCAACGACATCGAAATTGAAATATGAAATTTCTCCATCATTTACGTCGCCGCTTTGAGCGGCGTCAACTCCGTCGTGTGTCGTTGTCGCCTCATAAAACCAGGAAGGACTTCCAGTCGAAACTGGCAAGTCAACATCAAGCGCTTCACCCAGATTACTGATAACGATAGAAACTGTTTGAGTATCGGATCCGCTTGCGTTCGTCGCTGTCACAGAAACGTCTGTTGTCAAAATATCAGTAGGGGTTCCGGAGATTAATCCTGTCGAAGTATTCAAATTCAAGCCATTTGGCAACGTTTCGCTGGAAAATGAGGTCGCAGGTTTTGATGTTTGAACCTGGTAGAAAAAGGGAACTCCTGCACTGCCAAAAACTTCAGAGGCACTCGTAATAAAAGGGCGAAAGTCGGATGACAAAAGAGCGAAATCATCAAGCCATCCTGCGTCGCTACCCGCGGAAACATACTGATCCTTATCAAATTCCCACCGCAAGTTATGAGTTCCGGCTGGTAACTGATGAACGACCCTTTCCCAACCTACCTCGCCAGCAATGGCTGCTATTTCAATGCCATCGACTTTAAATCTCAGATAATCATAGTTTGCCTCTGAAGACACCTTCCATTGGAAAGCTACCGTTTCCGGCCCTTCAACTGAAAAATCAAGGAATGTGGTCTCCTCATCATTTGCGTTCCCACTCTGGGCGGCGTCCACACCATCAAACGTGGTCGTGGTCTGCCGAAACCATTGTGGGTCACCGGTCAACGGATCGACACTCGAATTGTCAATTGCATCAGACAGTAGGCCCGTCGTCGCCAGCACGATCTGATCGACCCAGGCAGTGTCCGCGCCGGCACTAATTACCGGATCTTTTTCATAGACCCATCGCATCGTATGGACTCCTGCCGCTACCTCATAATTCACCTCACGCCAGTCTTCTTCTCCCGAAACCGAACGGACCTCAACGCCATCATCGAGCAAGCTAAGAACATCGAGTCCGCTTTCGGACGAGACTTTCCACCAGAACGTGAGGGTGTCAGGACCTACTATGGGAATTTCAAACCAAGTGGATTCACCATCATCGACCTCACCACTCTGGGCAGCATCGACGCCATCGTAGGTCACCTCTGTCTGAATGAACCAGGGAATCGGCCCCGAAGTAACCGTTAGCTCGGTATCGAGTGCGCTGCTCATGCCAACAGGGTCCTGTATTTCAATAGTCAAAATTTGCTCTGCCGTGCCAGACGTATTCGTGGCTCCAATCGTGACAGTAAACGTCCCCACCTCAATCGGAGTCCCCGATAAAATTCCCGTTGCGGTATCAAAACTTAATCCGGCCGGCAACATTCCTGTAATAGAGAACGAAGCAGCCGAATGGGTTGTTTCAATCTGATGACTGAACAGTTTTTCCTTAATGCCGGTCACCAAGGCTCTGCTGATAATTACCGGTCGCAAATCCTCACTGTCGAGTGAGACCAAGTCCACCCAAGAAGCGTCACTGCCACTGACCACGGTCATATCTTTTTCATAACTCCAGCGAATCATGTGAGTTCCAGCAGGAACTGCGTAGGCGTAAGCCTCCCAGTCCTGCTCTCCTGATATCTGAGCTACCGTCGTGCCGTCATCTTTTAGGCGCAGATAGTCAAAACCGAGCTCAGAGGAGACCTTCCACCAGAAGCGTAGCGTGTCAGGGCCATCAACAGTGAGCTCAAACCAAGTCGTCTCATTGTCATCAATTGCCCCACTCTGCGCCGCGTCAACGCCGTCCCGGGTGACCTCAGCCTGAAGAAACCATGGAGGATTTCCATTTTGAATTGGAAGCCCGGTATCGAGGGCATCCTTGATGGGATCATCGGAAACTTCGATCACAAGAGTCTCTGTATTGGTCCCTGCCGAATTCGTCGCTGAGATCGATACGCTGACACTCTCTGAAATTGATGGGGTCCAATTAATCACTCCCGTGGTGGTGTTAATTGTCATCCCGGGCGGCACAGTTCCACTCAAGGCAAACGAGCGGGGCACGTTCTGGGCCGTGATCTGGTAAACAAAGTTTCGTCCCACAATTCCTTGAGCCGTGAGAGGGCTGTTAATGACAGGCGGAGCAAACTCGTCAGTCAAGATCGTCCCGATTCCTTCGCCATCAAGAATAATGGCATTGACTGGACTGCTCAATACAACAGAAAAAACCTCGTCTTCTTCTACATCAGTTTCCCCAATTACTGGAACTGTAATTGTTTTTGATAAATCACCGGCGGCAAATGATAGAGTCCCGGAAATTCCGGTAAAGTCAGCCGGCGCTGAGGCAGTGCCATCGGAGGTAGTGTAGTCGACCGAAGTCACCTCCGCAGCTTCGGCACTCAGAGTTACGGTGAATACAGCATCAGTCGTTCCACTGTCTCCCTCAGTAACCGTCACGTCATTGATTGAGAACTGTTCGTCTGGTAGATCAAAGGCTTCTGTCACAGTGAGGTTATTAGGGTCGCCACTATCACTTGCTGAAAAGCCCATGCCCCGCTTGGCAAAGGCCTGCCAGATCAAGTCGCTGTTGGCCCCATCATTGTTGACTTGATCAGCCAGAAGAATCGCATCGCGTGCTTCAAGATAGGTCGGAGTCGCCGGTTGCAGTTTCAAGCCGTCCATGACCAACTGGAGAGCTATATTATTCCCGCCCGAACCTTGGTAAATGTCTGAGTCGAATCCGTGAAAATCCACGAGCTTCCAATACATCTCCCAGAGAATTGAACACCATACAAATCCGATACCATGAGGAACACTCAGACCAGAGGGAAGATCTCCATAGGTGTATTCGTTGACGGACAAATCAGTCGTGTATGGACGCGGACGAATTCCATTACCGTTGGCAGACTGACCCAGCACATAATAGCCAACCGAACGGCTCAAATCTGAAGGTTGGCCCGGTTTGGCGGTTAAGGCGAGCCCCCACCAATCACTCCAGCCTTCACCCATACCCCGGCTTTGGCTCGCCGAGAGAGCACTGGAATTCGCGGCACCACCTGTCAGGCGGTTGGAGACCCCGTGGCCGTATTCATGGATGATGATGACGTTATCGAGATCGCTATCGCGATTCGGAGTCGTAGTGGTCCAAACAAACATCTGCATGCGAGGATTAGAACCGTCAGGTGGGGTCCCGAAATTAGCATTATTGGTGCCTGAACCATCCTGAGCATCAGCCTCAACCGGGTCCGAGCCAGCCCCACCGTTACCGTAATTGTTTTCTTGAAAATTGCCCGCCGCCTCGTCAAATCCGTATTGGTAATGGATATCGTGCAGAAGGTTATTCCAGTAGAAGAGGTTAGTAATGGCACCATCGAGGTAAGTTGAGGGTTCCTCGTTGAGGTCCAAAGGATTGTCAAAATTCAGCGCAACTCCCCCATCGGGCCGGTCTCCTCCCGAGTTATTGGCATCAATGTCGTCCTGTGCATTAACATTATTACCTCGCGTGTCAGAGAACTCAGCACCGCTAATACCGTCTGTGTCATGCCAACCGAATGGAGATGCCGAAGCATCCTCGGGATTTATAACCAATTGCCTTCCTCCTTCTAATGGGGTCTCGTTAGGAAAAGGGAAAACGCGATAATTCGCGTGAGCATACCAGTTTGAACAGCTCAATATTTCACCAGATTCAGCATCGATATTCACATCCATCCATCGAGCACTGTCCGATAGATGAATAACCGTATTCCAAACGAGGCGGGTAGTTTCCTCCTCTTGCGGCAGATACATCAATTTGGCCGGGATCGGATCCTGTGAAATCCCTCCTCCTTCAAACAACATTGCCTGCTCAGGCCCCTTCGCCGCCTGCCTGACAGCCAACGTTTCATCGTAGCGGACTACTCCAAGATCAGCGGCTGCCAACTGGACAGCTTTCGCTGCATCAATCTGCGGATCTTTAATGTTGATTTCAGAGTCCAAGTCACGGACAAAGCGATTATGAAGGCTAAGTATCGTTCCATCAGGCCCGACGTTCGCGCTAGCGTCTCCGTTGTAGACCTCGATTCCTCCAAGTCGCTGACGAAAATAGAGATGAGTGACTCCATTATGGCGGCTTACGGATTGCGAGCTCAGAACAACATCATTAAAATCGTTTGGCGTGTGGCCTTTTTCTAAGTCACGTTCCTGCATCCACTCAATGACAGATTCCCACGAATCTTCAGCGTTGCTCACTTCGCCCGGGCCCGAAGCATAATTCACCATTCCTTGGGCATTCAGCACCTCTCGAGTCCGCGGCCTAAGGTGTGGATTACCGACTTCCAATTGGCGAGGTCTCAAGCGTTCTGCCAAGGCCTGGACCCTGTCACGGCGGGAATCTGATATCGGAGTATCTAATACCACGCTGGGCTCCAAATTAGCCTCTTCCCGCTTTTCAGACAACGGCTGGAAGACAACAACCGAGATCAGTAGCAGGAGTATAAAACACGAAGATAGCAACGCTGCCGGTCTCATAAGTTGGCTCAGATGATGACAAGCCTACAAAAGTTACGCGTCTACAGCAAAGAAAAGCGACCCCCCAGACCGGCCGAAAGACCAATTCACGCTATCGACGAAACGATTGATACGCCTCATAATTTACTCATGTTGAAAATCGCGACTTTCTTGTCGGCGTTATCATTCTGCCTCGTCGAAACTGGTTTTACCCAAAACGCAAAAGCTCCCGAGAAGGAGGAGGTCTATCCTGCCAATGTTCCTGCCCCGACCCTAGCAGGGGTTCGATACGGTGACCATGAACGACATATCATGGATGTTTGGCAAGCAAAGAGCGACTCCCCCACTCCGGTCGCCTTTGTCATTCATGGAGGAGGCTGACAAGGCGGTTCCAAGGAACGCATTGATCGATTCTTAAACCCCATTGCCCTTCTCGAGGCTGGGATCTCTATGGTAGCGATTAATTATCGCTACATGAAATAAGCCGTCGATGAAGGAATCGAGCCACCCGTGAAAGCTCCTCTTCGCGACGCGGCTCGGGCTCTGCAATTTGTTCGTAGCAGAGCTGAAGAATGGAACTTTGATAAAGAACGAATTGGAACAGCCGGCGGTTCAGCCGGCGCATGCTCCAGTCTGTGGCTCAGCTTCCACGATGATCTCGCCGACCTTGAAAGCGACGACCCCGTCGCTCGTGAATCAACTCGCCTGTGGTGCGCAGCCGTCAGCGGCGCCCAGCCGACGCTTGATCCAAAACAGATGAGGAAATGGACTCCCAACAGTCGCTACGGGGGCCATGCATTTAATATCCCAAGGTTTGATGACTTCATCGAAAAACGCGATGAGATACTTTCATGGATCAAAGCTTACTCGCCTTACGCACTCGTGAGCCAAGTCGATCCGTCGATCTACATGAACTACGGCGCACCGCCTGCAATTGGAGAGGAACAAAAAGACCCGACTCACACCTCGCACTTTGCAGTCAAGCTGAAGAAACGTCTCGAAGCCACCGGAGTCACCTCGGAGTTGGTTTATCCCGGAGCCCCCAAAACTCCCACGAAACCACGACCGATTTCTTGATCACCACCTTGAAGGCAAAGTAATGCCCTCTCACTGCTTAAGCGTTATATTGCGCCAGGCGACTTTCTTGCCGATTTTCTGCTTGTTCTTGCCAATGCCGTGCAACTGCAACGCGACATAGCCACTTGCGGTGAGGTCGTCTTTCACATCCGCCGTTTGAACCCCATTGAGCCAAACTTGGAACCGATCCCCTATGGCGATGATCTTGAAGCGGTTCCACTCCCCCTGCTTAAAGGTGCCCTCCGGCGCTTTGGCGTCGTCTGGCGAGTGGAGGAAGCCACGGCCGCCCTCCTCGTAAAGCGTGCCTGACCACGCCCGCTCCGAAGGGTCGATTTCAATTTGGTAACCCCAAAATCGGTCTTTTTCCCAGAGCTTCTCGATGATGTCCTTGCTGCCATCTTCCTTGAACTTACCACCCCAGCGCATCGTCTTGGTTTCTTCTGGGTAGGTGTTGCTGCGAATCTGAATACCAGAATTCAGCAACGGATCGACTTTGAATTCAACTTCGAGTTCGAAGTCACCATACATTTTATTGGTGGCCAAGAAGCTGTTCGGCAATCCCGGTGCCGCCTCACCCACGATAGTTCCGTCATCTACATAAAAGTTTCCGCCGCCAAAATTTTGCCAACCATTCAGACTTTCGCCGTCGAACAATTCAACCGCTTCAGCTGACGCATTCCCATTGCCCAATTCAACGTTTGCAGGCGGCGAGCAAGCAACCAGAAGACTAAGAAAAAGGACGAGAAGGTGTTTTAAGAATTTCATTAGAATAGTGACTAAAATTAATGGGCGATCACTCAACGTAAAATCGGAAAAGCTCCAACGCGCTACCCCACATCGTTCAATCGACGACGTGCCAGCACGCACTTTCCGAAACAGTGAATGATCCCATCAACTTGTCAACCATGTGACTACGAAGACGCTCCAACTCATGGCGCTGAGCCTCCTCAGGTAACTCCATCAGAAACAGCGGCCACTGTGGCTGACCCCAGTAGGTCTTTTCATAGACCGCACCTTCTCTCTCCACCAGTAGAATACCCGAGGTCAACTTTCCCGCTACTTCTCCAAACAGTAGATCCAACTGCACCGGATCATCATTAATCTCCACCCACGGACCCGAAGCAAATCCAGCTCTAGCATTAAGGCAAGGCCAGGCCGGGTAATTTTCCCGCGCCACCGGCATCACCTCTCGGAGATCTGAGTCATAACGCGAACCGTCAAAAACGGTTTTTCCATTTATGGCCACGAGCAGATTGTTGTCCGCATACCCCCAAAAGCGATAACGCCCTGACTGAGGCGGCTTAATTTTCCCCTGATACCAAACCAACCAACCAGATTCATTAATCACGCGTGGTGACACTCCCAGCCGAAGCGCAAACTCATTATAGGTGCCGGCAACTCCAGCAAAACGAAAAGGCGCACTTCGGTCCATTCCTTTGAGGCAGGAGAAATCCTTAAATCCGGACTCGATTAGTGGCGCAAAGCGCTGCCCCATCACATCCACTTTGAAACGTGACGGCTGCTTCGGTAGCAACTGATTATCAGGCAGAGAATACAAGTGCCCAACAAGAGAACCCTCCGTCGGCACCAGAGCCCCCATCTCAAGTTCCGGCACCCCACTATGACCTTTCGAAGGCATCTGGGTATCGCCCTCCCGATGGAATTTCGCCAATTCACCAGCGGTCATAAACCTTTCTCTGGCTTTTCCGCGACCATCAAGCGAGATCAGCCCGTCGAGGACAAACACTTGCGATCCTTGCGGCTCAGCGCTTACGACAAAACTCGTTCCCAAGTCCGTGATCTTGCGCTCACGAGTTTCCACCACAAAGCCAATCCCCTGCGGCGGCACGTGAAGCTTCAAGTCGCCCCTATTAAGAAAGACACGATCGGCCGTTTGCACAGTCAACGACAACGGCGCTGTTGCAATGGCATGCACCCCGCTATCCCGAAAGGCCAATTCAACAATCCCTTCCTTCATCGTAAGTCGATCCCCTTCCCTCAGCGAGCCTCCCAGGGAAAGTTGAGCACTCCCATTCACTTTGCCGTCACCTTCAATACGCAGCACCGAAGCGACTCCGAGGTCGATCAGCGCCCGGGATTGTTCTCCATTTCTGGACCAACCAAAAATTCCGATAGCCAACGCAGCAGCCACTGCCCCGGTAAGCCAAGTTCGCTGAAGAAAAGGCACAACCCGGGCGGAACCGAAATCATCATCAAAATTAGCACCGCGTTCCATGTCAGCTGCAGCTTCTTCAAGGTAGGCATCTGCTTTGAGTGCGCGCCTGAGTTTTCTGCGACTTCCGATCGCCTCATCCTGACGGAGATGCTGCGACAACTCCTCCGCTTCGTCTTCGGTAAGTTGGCCAAGCACGCAGTTCTCAATCAATTCTTCCAATCGTTCTGTTTTCATGGTCCGGCAGGCTCGGATTTCAGTTCGGTTTCAACGCAGCGCATCAACTTGACGCGAAGACGCTGCAGCAATTTGTAAAGACTGTTGGGAGATCGGGTCGATTGCGCCGCCATCTCTTTAACCGCACCGGGACCGCTGTAAGGAGCAAGAATGAGACGCTTGCGCTCATCGGATAATTTACTGAGGCAGGTCATCAAGGCGGTGTACTCGCGGGACGACTGATCGCCGCTCTTCTCCTCCGCATCTTCCTCGACTAGGATGCGCTCGACCAGTTCATCATCAAATACATGCCGATCACGCACCAACTTGCGGCGATGGCGAAAACTAATATTCCGCACAATCGTTTTCGCCCAAGGCAAGAACTCGTCATCATGACGCAGCTGGTCCTGCTTTTCCCAGATCACCACGCTGGCCTCCTGCATCACATCGTCGATGGGATCGACCGATGGCAGAATCAACCGCGAATAGGCTCGCAACTCCCGAGTGTGGCGAGCGAAAAGCTGCAACAACTGGCTGCCCTTTTCCTGACTTTGATTCTTCATCGGGCCTATATCTCACTTCGTCGTTGATTCTGCCATCTTTTTGGCAAAAAGCGCCTCAAAGACTGCGCGCCCTGAACCCGTATCTTTGCTGCGGAGAGAAAACCGGCAGAATCAGCGTCTCGTTGAGATACCCTTCTACTGCGCATGAAACAATTTCTCAAAATCCCCATCCTAGTGACCGTCCTCTCTACTTGCGGAACCTACGCGACCGAACAGCCCAATATTATCGTGCTGCTCGCAGACGACCTCGGCTACCACGAAATGGGCTGCCAGGGCAACACCGATATCCCTACGCCTCACATCGATGCGATCGCGGCCAACGGTGTTCGCTTCACCGACGCCTATGTCGCAGGTCCCAATTGCAGCCCTTCACGGGCCGGCTTTCTCACAGGGCGCACCCCAACCCGGTTTGGTTATGAGTTCAACCCCATCGGCGCCGTGAACGAAGAACCCGGAATCGGCATGCCGGCCGAAGAAGTCACCATTGCCGAAGCGCTTCACAATGGCGGCTACACCACCAGCCTGATTGGCAAATGGCACCAGGGAGGCACCGCCCACTATCATCCGTTCCGCCACGGTTTTGATGAGTTCTTTGGTTTCACTCACGAAGGTCACTATTTCGTTCCCCCTCCCTGGGACGGCACCACAACCTTGCTTCGACGCAAGTTCCTTCCCGGCGGACCGACCGAGTCGGGCTATTGGTATGGCGACAAGAAACTCCATTTTCACAATCTGCTCGGCAACGAGCCCGACTACGATGCCAACAACCCCATCGTTCGTGGCGGACAGCCAGTGGTCGAGACTGAGTATCTCACCGACGCCCTCACCCGTGAGGCCGTCGACTTCATCGATCGTCACGACGACAAACCCTTCTTTCTCTTCCTTTCCTACAATGCGGTGCACAGCCCACTCCAGGGAGCTGACGCCTACATGGACAAGTTCGCTCATATCGAAGACATGCACCGTCGCATCTTCGCCGCCATGCTCGCGAACATGGATGACAGCGTTGGCGCAGTAATGGATCAACTCCGCAAGTCAGGCCTCGAAGAGGACACGCTGGTATTCTTCCTCAGTGACAACGGAGGCCCCACCAAGGAACTCACGTCCTCCAACGGTGTTCTGCGCGGACAGAAAGGCCAGTTGTATGAAGGTGGCGTGCGGGTGCCCTTTGTGATGCAGTGGAAAGGCACCATCCCTCCGGGGCAGGTCTTCACCCAACCGATCAGCTCCTTCGACATTTTTGCCACGGCAGCTGCCAACGCCGAGCACGTCACCGCTCCCGAACAAGTCGAAGGTGTGGACCTCGTCCCATATCTCACCGGGGAGAAAGCGGGCCGCCCTCACGAAACGCTGTATTGGCGTCAGGGTGGCAAAGCCGGCCTGCGTCACGGTGACTGGAAGATTGTCCGCATGGGCAGGCGCAATGAATTCGGCCCGTCCAAATGGGAACTCTACGACCTTTCCGAGGACATCTCCGAAGAAAACAATCTCGCTCAATCCAACCCGGAGCAGCTCGAAGAACTGATCAAGATCTGGGAAACGATG
>PKCI01000193.1 GCA_002862135.1 Verrucomicrobiota bacterium
ATGAGAAACCTCGATCTTCTGAAACCGGCCGCCGAACACTGGATAACGACGCGCGAAAAAGGAACGGTCTTGCCAACAGACCGGCTCATCGATCAATCGATCCAATGGCAATATGAGCGTCAACGGACCGAGGGCTCTGACGGCTCATCGATTGTCCAAGAAGTGATTTCTGACTTTGGTGACAATCATCCTGTCTTCGTTGGAAACTGGCTCCTAAGTTTAGGTCTTTTTGAAGAAGCTAACGACTTTGCTGCCTCTGCCGCTCAAGCCTTGAAAGAGATTGATAGCCGTTTCAACCACACCCTCTATCAGATTCAACTGACCGCTTTAGAGCGGGCTGAACGTTGGGAAGCGCAACTGGAGTTGTTGGATTCTCCGCCTCCCGCGATGGATCCCATCCAGCTTGAGGCAGCCAAGGCAATCGCTAACAAGCGCCTCGGAAAAACCTCTGAGTCGGAGCGGCACTGGCGGGAAGCGTGGCAGCACGCAGAATATTTGAGCAGCGGAAGAAATGCATTTCTCGACCTCTATCGGTGGGCAAACGAGGTCGGAGAACTCGAGATGACTGTGAAAGCCATGGTCGCGGCATGTCGAAACCCGCGAGGATTACTCCCATCGACCAGCGAACTCACCCGTTTCATGATTTTCCTTTCCACCGATCAAAGGAGCACAGATCTTGTTGCAGTTACCGATGGCATTTTCTATCGTGAAGCGTTCGCGCCGGCCCTGGTAAACAACGCGCTCTATCTTCGGGAGCTATCTGGCAATCTCCTTCCTCATGGCATCACCATGGGGGAGCGCCTCATCCAGCGGTCCCCCGAAACCATTGGTTTCCACACCACCCTCATCCTCGCTCACATCAACCGGGAACAATACGCCGAGGCATTTAACATCGCCGAACGTCTCACCACTCGTCATAAGGTGGACGAACTCCCGGCTGCCGAAGCGATCATCATTGCTGGGGCCTATCGAAATTCCGGCAATAAACACTTCGCCGCCGAGCGCGATCTCGAGCGGAAACTCAGCGAGCTCATGGACATTGAACGGCGTGTCTTTGAACCCTGGTTTGAAGACTGATCGATCGGCTTCCCGCCTCAATCGCTTCGCCTGATGTGGCTTGCTCCTCATAGGGCTATCCTCTACCCTGCCCTTTCCCAATGCGATCGAGTCCCCACAGAAAGGCAGCCTTCACCCTCCTTGAGCTTCTCATGGCGTTGGGGCTCTTTGCCATTGCCGCGGTCAGCCTGGCCAATGCCATCAACCTGATCAGCCTCTCTGTCGCCGAATCGGTCGAAGATGTCGAGGTCCGGGAACAACTGCGCGGGGTTCTTCTCGAAACCTCCCGAAACCCCAACCTTGAGGAGGGCAGTCGCACGGTCTCCACTGGCCGGGGAATCATCTGCGAAGTGGAAGTGGAACGGCTCGACCTTGAGAATCGCGAGGCTCGCACCCTCGATGAGATTTACGAAGTCAGAGTCACAGCTCGACGGGAACTTGGCGGCCAGCGCTCCGAGTTTATCGACAGCGCCGATACCTTGGTTTACCGGGAAATGTTTGGAGCAAGATGAATTGGAAATCCATCCCTCATTGCTCCCGACCGTTGGCCCGCGGTTTCACCCTGCTGGAGATGATGCTCTCCATCGCCGTCTTTCTGCTGCTTGTCACCTCCGCTTTTTCGCTGGTGGGAGCCACGACGGAGTTGATGACTGAGATTTCGGAGACGCAGGATCACTCCTCCCTTCGCCATCGATTCGTCTCAGCCTGTCGCAACGCCTTTGAATCCACCACCTCGGAGTCTTCGCTGGAGTTTGAATACTACGACCGAGGAGGATCCGCAGAAGACACCTACCTGTTCCTAACCAAAGCACCCGGAGCCTTCGACTTCGGGGCCAATCGTGAGGACCAGATCACTCACGTGGTGCTCGCTTCGGAAATTCGATCTGACGGATTGATCCGGGTGGGGGTCTACTACCTCAATGAAGCGGATTACGAGGTGGCTAAAACCACCGACTTTAAGGACCTCGATGCGCCCTACATTGAATTAGTTCCACGAATGCGACAGCTAACCTGGCGTTTTTACGACAGCCGCCGCGAGGAGTGGGTGCCAACCCTCGATGGCAACCTACGGACCACCTTGATCGAGCTTACCATTCAAACTGCAGACGATACCGAAGCGCTTCGCACCGTCTTTTTCTGTCTTAACGGAGGATGATCCCGAACCTGACAACTTCTCGTAAACTCTCGCCTCACCGCTCTCGCGGGGCGGCGTTGATGGCCATTCTCTGGGTGATTGCGATCCTGTCCATGGCGGTCTTTACGGCGACCCAACTTCTCATGGTCAGCCTTTTGAATGACAGTAACGACAGCTCAATCTTCCGCGCCGAGCAGCTGGCTGACCGTGGCATCGCGATCGGGAGTCATCCCGATATCGCGCGTGGCGATCCCCTGCTACTCCGCGAAATCAATGAAGTGGAGTCCTACCAGACTCGCATCAGCAGTGAGGGCGATCGCCTTAATCTCAACAGCCTCCTCGAATTCCCCGAAGCCGATCGCATCGTGCTCGAAGAACTCTTCGTAGGCTGGGGGCTGCGGCGGGACCGGGCCGAGGACGTCATCGACAACCTGATCGACTGGGTCGACATCGACGAGGAACCCACCAACCAGGGAGCGGAGCGCTCTTTCTACTTTGAACAGGGCAGATTGAATCAGCCGTTCAACCGGCGTTTTGATTCTCTCGATGAGGTGGAACTCGTCAATGAATTTGATCTCGTCACTTCAGTCAATCCAGACTGGAAGACTTCATTTACCCTGCTCAGTGCGGGTCCCCTCGACCTCAACGAAGCTCCCGCCGAACTGATAGCCTGCGCGTGCGAGATAGGTATGGTCGCCGCGGAGGAATTCGTCGAACTGCGGGATGGCTACGATCGACTGCCAGGAACCGACGACGACCTGCGTTTCGACTCTCTCGAACTGGCCCTCAATGAACTGGGGATACCCGCTCCCTTGCAGGATGCGGTCACTTCCCGGGTCTCCCTCGGCGACCCCTCGCGACGGGTTGTTTCAATCGGTCGCTTTGGCGCAATAGCGGTTGAAAGGGCAGTCACCGTTCAATACACTGGCGGGGAAGGTGGTATCTCAAGATGGACCACCCGGAGGATTGAATGACCCGAGCGAGACCAGATTGGGCCTACTTGAGCGGTGACACCGGGAGACACTGGTATCATCTCACCAACGGCCAGAAGAAACCGAACGAAGACAAGAGTTTTCGCCCTCCTTCCAAGGCGCTCTTCGCCATTCCCACTCAGGACGTGGTTTCTATCCCTCAATGGGTGAGCAGCAAGGACTCAGCTATTATCAATGAAGTGGTCGCTCTCGAGACCGAGCGAATCGGCATTGGTCCCAACGAGGGCCCCGGAAGAGCCTCCGAGTGGAAAACCGTGGAACTGAACGGGAGCCGAACGCTCGTCCAGTCGGTCTCGATCCCGTGGAGTCTTTCTGAACTGGAGTCCATGGACGATGTGTTTGCCAAGTTCGTCCCTCAATACGCGCTCTACACTCCGCCGGCGGATGCCATTATCCTCTGGACTGAAGAGGGGAACTGGATCGCTGGCTATTCTCGCGGCGAGCGCTGGGTTCACGTTCACGCCCTGGGTAACGGTTCCGTTGGGGCTATTACTAGCGAAGTTCAGCTAACCCTGCTTGAGCTGTCCGCCAAGGGAATCCTAGATTCGCTTGAGGAGATCGTAGTCTGGGATGAATTTGACGTTAATCTCTACCAGGCACTCGACGAAGGGACGGGGCGGAAAATCACCTTCGTTCCTCGTCCCGCACCTGTGGGCCCGACCGAGGACTGGAATTTACTCCCCCACTCGGTTTCGGAGAGCCGCGAATCTGAGGCGAAAAAGAAACGCAGCACTCTCGTTGCTTCAATCGGCATCCTCGCGCTGGCCATTATCGTTGGAGCTGCCTTTCTCCACCTCTGGGTGCTCGAGCAATCCAACGATCAGCTTCGCTCGCAGATCCGGAACAACCGGCTCGCAGCCGATGCAATCCAGTTATCGATCGATAAATGGTATGCTCTCGCCCCCGCAGTCGATCCGAAACGCTCCCCCATTGATATCTTTCACCAGGTTTCCATTCTCCTCCCGGAAAAGGGATTTCGCCTGACTTCGTTTGAGGTGCAGAACAGCAATACCGTCATCGTTCGCGGTGAGGGAGCCACGATGGCAAACGCTCTCAAAATCAAAGGAGCGATCGAAGAAGCCCCGGGCCTGACCGATTACCTTTGGGAGATTCCACCTCCCACCTCCAAAGGCGGACTCGTCGAGCTTATCGCCACCGGAACTTACCAGTTTTCAGGGAATGAAGAATAACGAGAAACGCCTCCTTTTCGTGCTACTCTCGCTCGCGCTACTGGGGGCGGTAGTGGTGTGCTCTGACATTTACTTCGACAAAAAAGAACTTCTTTCGCAGGAATACACCAACCTCGAAAACGAATGGATCGAGATCCAGACCCTGTTCGAAGAACGGTCTATGTGGGAACTGCGCGGTCAGTGGCTGGAAAACAATCAGCCAGCCTTCACCGACAATCAGACCATCACCCAGGCGATTTTTGAGCGCGCTGAAAAACCGGGGACTTCAGGAGTAACCACCTATCGCCTGACTCTGGTTCCCGTCAATGAAACCCCCTTCTTCAACGAAGTCGGAGTCTCATTGACCGCGGAGGGAGAGTTGGGAAGAATTCTCCGATGGCTTTACGATATCACGCCCCCCTCTTCATTTCGGGTGATCCATAATCTCAAGCTGACGCCCGGCTCCGAGGATCCCCAGGTGATTACCGCAAAAATTGAACTCCTCCGATGGTATGCCCCTCCCCAATCATGAGAATTCTCCCCTTCATCCTTTTACTGGTTGCCACTTTCACGTCGGCCGAAGAACAGTTACCAGCCCAGAGACCGGTTTCCCAATATGCCAAAGTCTGGGAAGCCTGCCCTTTCAATCGCGAGGTTGTCAAAGCCGTCGAATCCCAAATTTCCAGTACCTTTGGGAAAAACATCGCCCTAGACGGCTTGTCTCATGACAGTGTCATTGGCCCTATTGCCTACCTGCGAAATCTCTCCGACAATCAGCCTTTCATGGTAACCAAGGAGAAGAGTGAGGCGCATCCTTACCAAATCGTAGACGCCACGGAAACCAATGATCCGAGAGAGGCCAAGGTCACCATCACCAATGGCGAGGAAGTGGCTGAAATCAGCTACATGGCCAACCTGATAACCCAGAAGATTGCCCAGCCCACATCCAAGCCCGCTCAGCCGGCAACAGCGGCCGGGAATGCCGGCGCAAGAACTTCCAACTCTTCTGCCACAACACAACCTACTGCCGGAAACAGCGCGACGCCTTCTTCGGCTACGTCGGGCAATACAGAGGCAGGAACGCCAACCGATACGGATCGAAGACGTCGGATTCTTCTTCCGAATCGCAGCCAAAACTGATATTTCTCCCTGTCCCCTTCGATGATTTTACGCCTCCCAGCGTTCCTTCTCTCTAGCCTGTTGCTCTCCGCCTGGTTTGTAATCGGATTTCCCTCGTTGGCTCAACAGCAGGTTCCGGCGAATCAGCCGATGACAAACGTGCAGTTTCCCAACACTCCTGTGCCTGTTATTCTTCTTGAATACGAGCGCCTTACCGGGAAACGGGTGATTCGCGATGCTAACATCCAGGACAAGACAATCAGTATCCAGACCTCGGGAAGGATGACCTACGAGGACGCCGCCCGGTTTATTGAGGAGAGCCTAATTCTCAACGGCTACGCCATTCTTGAAACGGACGTGCCCAACGAGATGAAAATCGTGGCCTATAACATGGACAAAAAGCTCACCAGCGAAGGGCTTCCCGTGATCACCATGCCTTCGCAACTGCCGGAATCGGACGTCGTTGTCATGTACGTCATGCCGTTGGCCCATCTCACCCCCGAAGAAGCTGCGGAGTTATTCGCCAATATCGTTGACCTGCACCCCTACGGAAAAATCACGCCGCTTCAGAACGCTTCCGCTGTGGTCATAACGGAAAACACCACCGTGATTCGGCAGCTGATCAAGCTCCGTGATTATCTGGATGTGAGCATGCAGCAGACCGTGGATCGTACCTTCCATCTCGAGCGGGCCGACGCCGCGGAAACAGTCGAAGCACTTGCCGATGTTCTTGGACTGGATGAAGTGGAATCGACTTCAAACACAAGTCTGACAACAACTCCGGATAAACAGAATCCGGCTGGAGGGCAACTGACAGGTGCCGCCGGTGCGGTGGTGTCGTCGCTGGCACAGGGCAGCGCAAATTACGCCCGGCCTACCGCTCCTAAACCTCGCCTGCGTGCCATGCCCTGGGCGAATAAGATCCTTGTCGTGGCAACTCCTGCAGACATGGAGCACATCGAGAATCTGATCGCCCACCTCGACGCACCCTACGAGAATTCAAACTACATGAGGAGAAAGCTGAGCTATATCTCGGTAGCAGACTTTCTCCAAATCGCCGGGGACATTATTACCCGCGGACTTGATGATGGCGGGAGTAGCAACCAGCTCTCGGGACAGGTCGGAAACAATCTCCAGGACCAGAACCGGTTCGGCGCCCAGAACATCGGAACCAATACAAATGGGTTTGGTAACAGCGGGTCCAGCGGTGGAGCCGGAAATCTGGGTAAGGCCGGAGCCGATCAAGCCGAACCTCCTCAATCTATCGTCATTGGAAAAACCCTGCTCATCGCGGACAACGTGCAGAATCAGCTGATTGCATCAGGCCCCCCCGAGCATCTTTTCCTCATCAATGAGCTGCTCGACACGATGGATTGTCGTCCCGACCAGATTCAGATTTCGGCGGTCATTTCGCAACTCAATCTGGGTGATGATTTCGAGGTTGGACTCGATTTCTTCCGTTCTCTCGACAACTTGGGAACTGGTAATCCCCCCGGCGTAGCTGGTGCATTTGGCAGCACGGGCGCTCCCTTCCTCGATGTGGGAACGCTGACAAATGCCAATAACCTGGCAGGCGCCGGGCAGGGACTCACCGTATACGGCCAGCTCAGCAGTTACACGGACGTCGTCTTTCGAACCCTCGCATCAACCAACCGGTTCAAGGTCCTGTCCCGCCCCACGGTCTACACGGTCAATAACCGGCTCGCGACAATCGAAACAGGCCAGCGAGTGGCTATTCCCAGGAATACGCTGACTTCGAACGATCCCGGGATAGTCGCCAACAACCAGGTAATCAACTCCACGATCGACTACGAGGACGTTGTGCTGCGCATCGATGTGATCCCGCTGATCAACGAAAACGGTGAAATTACCCTTCAGATCCGTCAGAAAAACGACAACATCATCGGGCAGCAAAATATCGGTGGCAACCAGGTCCCTACCATCGGAACGCAGGCGCTTGGCACCACCGTCATGGTCCAGGATGGCGGTATGGTTCTGCTCGGCGGCCTGATTTCCGAACAGGACGCCCGCACCAAATCGGGTCTTCCACTCTTCTTCGATTTCAATCTGCTTGGCCGCGTTTTCGGTAAAACGGTCGACAATATCGAGCGGCAGGAGTTGCTGATCTTCATCCAGCCCAAGATCATTCGTTCATCTTCACAGCATACCAGTGTTGATGACGACCTCATCAACAGGACCCGAATCGGAGAAGGAGCTCGCGACTTTGGAGACGCAGGACAGGATAATCTCGAAGTCTTCGAGTCGCAGGACTTCAACTCTCCTGAAAAGCGCATCCAGTTCTTCAACAATCTCTTCAAGCGCAAGCCGAAGGACGAAACTCCGAGGAGTTCCGGCGGTATGTCTGACCCTGCTGGTTCCAGCTCTAACAGAGCCCAAGAGGGGGAAGGCTACCACACCTCGCCATCTCCCTATGGGGAGGCCACTGCGAGCCAGGGGTTGCAGGAATTGCCCGACGTTCCTGACTACCGGGCCGTGCCGATTGAGTGATCCTCACTCAAGGAAGGTTTCTTCTTCAGCGCGGGCTGTGAGCACATTGAAATCGAGGATCGTGTAGGATCGCCCAAAGGAAAATCGCAACTTCAAGGGATCGCTCAACCCCGAATCGCGGAACGTCCACACCAGTTCGTTCAGTTTCTGCCAAGTATTCCCATCCTTTGCCCGAACCTCGATCCGAACTCCTGACGGGATTTCTACCGAATCAATAATCGGATTGGTGGAATCGCGATCTCCTCTGTCAGTTGAAGAATCACTCAAGAGAACACTGCCAGGTGAGAAGACAACATACTGATCCCGTTTGTAGGCGTCCGAACGTTTCTTGGCCTTGAGGGCAAGTCGCTCTACTCCGCGAGAACTTCGCGATAGCAATTCCTCCGCCTCACTGTCATCAAACCGAAGCAAAAAGTAGCCGGAGAACAGGGCTAGGATCGCAAGAACGACGAGAATCTCGAGCAACGAAAACCCTGAAGCCCCCCCGGCCCGGCGTGACCGCCACGGCCGGCCGATCATTGCCGGCCCACCGGTCTCACCAGTTTCCAATATCATCCTCAGTTCCCTCTTTGCCGTCAGGTCCCAGGGAATAGATGTCATAGGTCTCCGGATTGTATTTTCCGGGACGGAGATAGCGATACTCACTCCCCCACGGATCGATCAACGCTTCTTTACGGATCAAGGACTTATAGCTTCGCGGTTGCGGACCATCTGTCGGACGAGTGACGAGGGACTGCAATCCCTGACCAGTAGTAGGATACAAACCTCCTTTCGTCTTGTAGCGAATCAAGCTGGCATGAAGTGCCTGGATATCCCCCTTAACTTTCCCTTCCTCAGCATCTCCCAGCACATTCACCATCATATAGGTTCCCATGCCGATTAGGAGAGCAATAATCCCCAGCACGAGAAGCATCTCCATGAGGGTAAATCCACCGGATCGACTGGGACTATTTTGCGAGCGACGAACCATACGCCGAGGCTATCAAGGGCTAGCGATTCCGCAAGACCGAAATGGTTTCGTAGATCACTGAAATCATCATGTAAGCCATCACGCCTACGAGGACCGACATCACAAGAATAATGGCGGGCTGAATGATAGAAGCGATGCGATCAATAGAACGCGAAAACTCCCGATCGAGTCGCTCTCCGGCCTTGGACATTGATTCTGCCAATTTCCCGGTGTCCTCCCCGATACGTATCATATCAATGACTCCCGGTTCAAAAACCTGCGCTTTCTCCATAGAGCGGTTGAGGAGTGCTCCATCAGAAACCTTCTCCGTAATTTCACTGATCCGGGTTTGGATATACCGATTCGGCGTCGTGCCTTCAACCAGTTTCAGCGCCTTAACAAGCGGCAACCCATTCGACAGAAGATTCGAAAGTGTTTCGACAAACTGAACGTTAAAGCGTGTCAGCACCAGTCTCCCGACCATGGGGATTTTCAGTTTCTGCTCATCCCAGGCATATTTTACCGCCGGACGCTGAAACAAGACCGCGCCAACCACGAGCAACACGGCAATCACTGCAAAAACGGCAATCCAGTGGTTCCGAAAGAAATCGCCCGAAGCCATCATGAACCGAGCCACTGCCGGAAGATCCCCACCCGTTGATTCCACCAGTCGTTGCAGCTTGGGAATCAGGAAAAACACAAACATAGACCCCACACCTAATCCAGATACCACCAGAAAAGAGGGGTAAATCAAAGCGGTGGTGAGTTTGCCTTTCAACTCTGACATCGTGGTGAGATAGGCCACCTGCCGCTTTAGAATATCACTGAGAGCTCCGGATAACTCACCCGCAGCGACCAGGTTGCAGTATAGATCATTAAAGCTGGGTGAGGCTTGTCGCAGGGCAGTCGCCAGGGGAGCTCCATCACGGACCTTCTCGTAACAGACACCGGCAACTCGCGCGATCAGCGGGGACTCGCTGCGCTTCGCAATCGAGTTCAGTGCCGCATCCAACTGAACTCCGGCGGCCAGAAGATCACTGAGCTCCTCAGTGAATTGGATCAGTTGCTTCGAACTGAGATGATTCTCCTGATGAACGCTCGATTTCAGTCTGGCGAGTGACTCCGACTTTGCCTCTGTTCTGGCTTCGAATTTCTGCTCAATTTCTTCAACGGATAGTACCTGGAAGCCGCGCGAGTTCAACTGTCGCATCACCTCGGCACGATTCCTTCCGTCGGCGGTTCCTTTGGTAACCCCTCCATCGCCTTTTAATGCCCGGTATTGAAATGTACTCATCGGGGACAGCGTGGCGCTCAAGTGATTTCGGTCGAAGAAACGACTTCTTCGATGGTCGTGATGCCCTCGATCACCTTCTCCCAGCCATACTCACGCATATTACGAAATCCATCCAGTTTCCCCTGTTGATACAGTTCCTGCTTCGAACTCCTTGAGGTGATCAGTTCCTGGACCTTCTCCGTCACCTTGAACATCTCGTAGACGGCCGTACGTCCATAGTAGCCCGAGTGTGAACAGGAATCACATCCCTCTGAATTGGCCTGAAAGATCTTCGAAGCCTGGCTCACTGGAAATCCAACAGAATTCAGGAACTCCTCGGTGTAATCCGCCGGAAGACGACATTCTCGACAAAGGCGGCGCACCAGGCGCTGAGCAATGAATGCCCTGACTGATGCCGAAATGAGGAATGGCTCCACCCCCATATCGATCAGTCGGGTGATCCCACCAATCGAATCGTTGGTGTGCAAAGTGCTGAAAACGAGGTGACCGGTCAGAGCCGCCTGAACCGCAATTTCGGCCGTTTCGAGGTCTCGAATCTCACCCACCATGATCACATTAGGATCGCCTCGCAGCACGCTGCGAAGCCCTGATGCAAAGGTCAGGTCGATTTCCGGCTTCACCGCGATCTGTAGGGCACCTTCGAGGCGGTTTTCAACCGGGTCCTCGATCGTGACGATTTTCCGGTCTTCAGAGTTCAAACGGGAAAGGAAACAGAACAGGCTGGTCGATTTACCACAGCCAGTCGGTCCCGTCACAAGAACAATCCCGTTGGGACGCTCCAGAATCTCCTCAATATCCCGTCTCAAGACGGGCGCCATCTGGAGGCGGTCCATGTTGAACTGCTCCTGCCCGAGAAGACGCAAACTGATGCTCTCTCCTTCAATTCCAGGGATAGTCGCGACGCGGGTATCGATTGGCTCGCCTCCGACCTGCAATGCGATACGACCGTCCTGGGGCTTCCGTTTTTCAGCAATATCCAGGCCCGCCATCAATTTGATTCGCGCGATCACAGAGCTCTGTAAGGCCACGATATTGTCCGGGACCGACACCCTGCGCAAGACTCCATCAACTCGATAGCGAACCCGCAAATCACTTCTCAGGGGTTCGATGTGAATATCCGTGGCTCGCTGATTCAGGGCCTCGTTAAGGATCTGATTCACAAACTTCACCACGGAAGCCGCTTCATCCTCCTCGTCAATGACATTGACCTCTTCTTTGAAACTGAACTCATCATCCTCCCATTCGCGATTGGCGAGAAGGTCTTCAAAAATCTCTCCGCCTACCCCGTAAAGTTTCTGCAACCCACTGAGCACTCTCCGTCGTGGAGCCAGTTTCCACGCAACCAAGCATCCTACGGCTCTCCGCACCAGCTGTCGGTCGAGGGTTGAAACGGGATCGTAATGCGCTAACTCGATCAAACTGGGTTGATTGCTCTCAGTCTCAAACTCGGCCCGTAAAGGCAGAACCCGATGCTTAATAGCGACAGGTGGCGGGCAAATCCCCTTGAGCACGTCAGAATTTGCCTCGTCGACCATAGGGTCTTCATCCCAATCAAGCCCAAGGCCATCAGCGAGGGAACTGCCCAGGTCGCGTTCCGAAATTTCGACATGATCCAGCAGCCAGTCAACGAACGAGCCTCCATTGGTAAACTGAGCTCTTAAAGCGTTGACATCAATAGAAGCCGCCAGATCCTCACCTGCCGCTTGGCTGGCGAGTCCCAGCAGATGTTCAAAGCCTGTCGGGGCGATGGTGGCCGATTCACTCATCCCGTGGAAACCTCAGATCATACCGAA
>PKCI01000214.1 GCA_002862135.1 Verrucomicrobiota bacterium
CATGTCATTGAGGCGTCTGCTCCTGCGCCGGCTTACCCATCCTCACCGACGCCTACGCCATTTGCTTGATGCACCCTACTCGAAACTATCGCGAAGTTGTTATCGACAAGCTAATGTCAGGATGACTCAATGAAAGCATTTCTCATCCACGAATACTTGTGAGGGGCCCCTAGGTGGAGAATACGCTCACTGAAGAGGAGCAATACCAGTCTAACCTGAAAACCTAAGCATTTTGGTCCGTAGCTTATAGCTCTAGCACTACACTTATGATTGAGCCAATCCTGGGACTGAAAATCGTGATTTGGGGAGGCTGGGCCCTTATCATCCTCGGCGCCGCCAAGATGATACTCTGGATCGTTGGAGAAGTGTTTCCCAACGCCTACAAAAATCTGAAATCCGAAACAACCCGGAAATTCATGACCGGAACTGGAAACCGTTTACTCTTCGGACTTGGCGGGTTTGTCACCGCCCTCCTCGGGTGGGGATTCGCTGCCCTCGGTCACTGGCTCCTCAGTCGCTTTGTCGAGGGCCCCCTTTGAATCATCAGGGGCAGTCACTTCTACGCCTTTGGATTCAACTTCATCTCCCTTTTCTGACTCCGTCTCCGCCTTCTGTTCTTCGCCCTGAGACGGCGGTAATTCACCTCGCACCTTCGCTTCCTCAGCAGCCAGCAGTTCGGCCACTTCCTTCTGAACTTCCTCTATCTCATCGAGCTTGAGACCGGGATCAACCACGATGAACACGTCACTGTTCTCAGCGTGCTCATAGAAAAGCAGCTTTCGATCCTTGGTTTCCCGGGAATCTGTCGGAATAAGCGTCTTCTTCCGCTCCAACATCAGGGCGAGTATGTAGCGCGCATGTTCCGTCCTAGAGTCATCCTCTTCAATAAAACGTCGCAGCATTCCCTCCGCGGAAGTGTCCTCGAGACCCTTCTCATTGGATTCTGGTTGCGGAGCCTTATAGGTGGACTTCCAGAAGGAAAAAGGATTCATCCCACCTGCAGAGCAGACCTGCCTCCACGACACCACCGAATAGTCTTTGCGAATAAATCCGTCTGATTCCGGATCGTCGAAAATACAGGTATAAAAATCTTCACCGTCTTCGAACGGTTCCTCCGTCAGCACGCATTGCGCCATCGTTGAACGAATTTTCCAGTCCTGAATAATCGCCATACGTCGTCGAGATTCTCTGTATTGAGGGCCGATAATTCAATATGCAGGGCACCGCAAGCGCCATTTCTCGGTTCCCCCTCCTAAGCTTTTGAGATTCGCTGAATTCTCACCTTTCCGAGCAGGCCTCCGACAAACTCCTTAAACTTCGGAACCTCGCGATTTCGGGCGCGATACCACAAAAGAAAGACGCCAATCGAAGCGACAAAGATATTGGTGGCCCATGCCGCAAAGAATGGCGGAAGAACACCTCGATGCCCGAGAGCTATGAAAGATCCACGCATGACATACATTAGAGCAAAGACAATTATCGCCGCCGCAACCCCGCCCATGACACCTTTCCTCGAGTAAACAATACCAAGCGGGGCGGCAACCATGATGAGCGCTAGACAGGTCAGCGGCTCTGAAAAGATATACCACCAGTTCGTCCGAAACTTCGCGAGTGCCTCGTCCCCGGAGTCCGCATGGGCAATTAAATACATGGTCAGTCCCGGCAAACCCAGATACTCAGGGTTCTGTGATGAGCTCAGCACTTTCCAGGGGGTTTCAGACCAATTCGTAATTTCCAGCGTTGGATAACTCTTCCAGATGGGAACCTGCCTCTCGTTGTAACTCCATATCTGAGCATTTGTCAGAACCCACTTTGGAGGCATCGCGTCCCATACCCACTTAGCCCGTGCCGCCTTCCATACCTTCTCAGGCTGATCATCATCCCTCAATTGCCAAACCACAACATCCGCCATCTCCTCGCTGAGAATAAAGGGCACCTTGCCAACAAACCAGGTCCGTTGATCCACTTCGTTCACATGCATCCATCCCTCGCTCTTTGCCCAGACATCCTGAATGATTTCTGTTCCTGTTTTCAAGGCGACCCGCTCCCTCTTTGCTGTCTCCATGAGCGCCTCGGAGTATCCGACCGAGGAAGGTGCCCATTCGTATTTGAAAGCCAGAGTAATTAAAGAGCTGTAGGCTCCGATGATAAAGATCGGCGCTAGGATTCGCAGCACACTGCGTCCGGAGCCTATCATACTGATGAACTCGTTCGACTTGGACATCTTGCTCAGGGAAAACAGAGCCGACAGCAGTACCACGATCGGCATGACAAAGAGCACCACGTAGGGCACCTGAACCACGTAAAAAGTCAACATCCGGCTGGCAGGCAACCCTGAGAAAGCCGGAGCGTTATCCGTCAAATCAGCGATCACCCAGACTGAAATGAAAGAAAAAAGACAAAATGAGAAAGGAGAAAGAAAGCTGTGAACCACATAACGATCCATCAGGCTCAACCTGAAATAAATCATCGCCGAGGCAGGAATGCTGAGAATCGCGACAGAAACGAAAAAAAGCTTCCCGAGATAGGCTGGGATCGACGGGTTCTCACCGGCCAGAGCTTTACCTGCAATCGCATGCTTGGTGGCAAGAACGTCGATCGGCAACCAAGCTAAAAGGCCGGCGAATGCCGATATCCACAAAACCATGACGATAAAACCTCTTCGCCGTTCCTCCTCCATTCGGTCGTTGATCCAAAGGCTTGTCAGAAATGCCATAATGGCGAGGAAAACGCCCATACCCTGCCATATGAGAGCCGCTTTGGTCGGAGCAAATTCAACGATGGCGGTGACGCTTTCAGGCGCCTGCTCCGCAACCCGGCTCACATCGATATAGTCCACTAGGTTTCGGTTGAAGAGCAGTCCGAGCCCAACCGCCAGGATGCACATGAAGATTTTTAGAGCCAGGCCTCTTCGGTCACCTCGCTGCCCGATCTTCTGCACCCGTCCAGCAATGAAATCAGCAGCTTTACGCCACGACTTCGAAATCGGGTGACTTGTCAGACTCTTAATCATGAACCATTGTGGGCTTTTGCTGAGATAACCGGAAAAGCTTGATATTTTCTGAGCCCAAACTATCGCAAGGTTCGCGTCATCCCATGGAACGGTCAAGACCCAGCTTTGACGAAGCGCAGATCGATGATGAGATCCCGCACGGCAGCGAAACGCTCACAGATCTGGCCTCCCGCGTCCTTTTCGGAAATTCACTCGATCAAAAGCTAAAGCTGACTCGACTCAAATCAATCACCTATGATACGCCTCAACGTCCCGGTCCCTTACAGGGCGTCCTACCGGGCCGTCCAGCGGATTTGCAGTTTGCCTCCGGGTCAGACCCGCGGCCCTCTTTCCCCCGGACTCCAGCTATGATTCACGAAGAGAGTCGGGGCGTCCTGCTTCACTTTTTCGCCAATCATGAACTGCTGGCCGCGGAACTGATGGCTCTCGCCCTCCTCAAGTTTCCGGACGCGCCACGCGCCTTTCGTGAGGGACTGGCCAATACTCTTCGCGAGGAACAGCTTCACACCCGCTGGTATGTGAACCGCATGAATCAATGCGGAGTGACCTTCGGGCAATACCCACTCAACCGATTCTTTTGGGATGCGGTATCAACAATGGATTGCCCCCTCGACTACGTCTCGCGCCTAAGCCTTACCTTTGAACAGGCAAACCTCGATTACGCACGCTACTTCGCCGGGGTTCTCGATGAAGCAGGCGACAAAACGAGCGCGTCAATCCTAAATCGTATTTACAGAGATGAAATCTCACATGTCGGATACGGTCTACACTGGTTCCGGCAGTGGAAAGATCCGGAGGACTCAGATTGGGAGGCCCTGAAAAAGCGGCTCGTATTTCCACTCTCCGCCAGCCGGGCCAAGGGGAACCGCACCCCGTTCAATACCGAGGCCCGGAGTGAAGCGGGCTTCGGTGATGATTATATTCAAGAACTCGCCCTGTTCGAACGCTCCAAGGGCCGAACTCCCAATATTTACTACTTTAACCCGGAAGCCGAAAACCGGATCGCCCGCCACCCCGCACCCTTTCACCCCAACAAGCGCATCCGATCGGTCATTGAGGATCTCGAGATTGTAAGCGCTTTCCTGGCACGGCGAGATGACGTCGTCCTGCTTAGAAAACCGCCTTCATCAAAACATCAGGCACGCTTGGCGTGGGCCGGCATTCCTCTTCCCGAGATGGAATGTCTCACCGAAGATGGGCACATTGGATCGACCAGCTTGTTGCCGGAACGGAAAATCAATCAACTTTGCCCCTGGTCGCGCAGCCCGGAATTACCGCGACTTTTCTCTCCGTTGAAAAATCGGCCCTCAGAGACCTCCCCATGGAAGGAGAGCGATCGCGATCTTTTCTCAAAAGCCTGTCAGGTCGAAGCACTGGAAGAATGGATGGGGCCGGCATTCCGCGTCGCATCCGGAGACGAACTCGAAGCAGCGGCAATGAAGCTGAACGCAGAGGGGTGGGAACAACTGCTGATCAAGCGTCCCTACTCCACGGCTGGTGGCGGCATGAAGCGCCTCTCCTTGAGTGAGGCAGCAGCCTATCGCGGGGTCTCAATGAGCGATGAGATCACCACCGAAGGCGGGCTGCTTTTGGAGCCTGCCCACAACCGAGTTCTAGATTTCTCCGTTCAATACCTAGTAGAGAGCGACAAAATTCGTCAGATTGGCATCATAGAACAAATCATTGCTCCGTCAGGACAATATCACGGGAGTCTGTCCTTCCCCAAGTTTTGCAGCGGCATGGAACCGGAACTCGCCCGGTTTGTCATGGAGCAGGCGCTTCCAGCGTATCAGCCTGATTCCCCTTTTCCTGTCGCCCTGCTCAACTGGGCACAGCGTTTCGGATTTGAGGGGCCTCTCGGGGTTGATGCCTACCTCTATCGACATCCGAATGGAGAACTTCTGCATCGCATCGCCTGCGAAATCAATCCGCGCTTCACAATGGGGCGTGTCGCTCTGGATCTCCGACGGCATATCGCGCCCGGCCACGGAGTGAAACTCGAAATCCTCAAGGCAGAGGACCTGGCGAAGAATCCCCAACCACCGAATCTTCAGGATGGGAAAATCAGCGCAGGTTCTCTCGTTCTGAATGAAATCCATCCGCGCTCCCGCTTCGCAGCCCAGATCACGGTTGCGAAGCAACAGAGCTTTCTTTAACCGTCAGGTGTCCCGCCCGGATGGTAGGCGCCCTTGTTTGTATCGGCCTTACTGCTCACCTCCCTCACTCTACGCGGAGGAACTCCCACAGGCAACCGTCGAAAAGATTCGAAGAGCAGCCGTCGAAATCCAAATCAGAGGCCAACTTCGTGAAGGTGGGGCCTTAGTCCGGAACCGGGATGGCAAAATCTTAGTTGTTGCCGCGACTCAACTCTTCCTCGACCCAAGGGGCTCTTGAATGATGATTGCCGAAAACAACTAATCTTATTTCGGATCGCTGAGCGTTTAAAATCTGGGACACGATCTTTCCGTCATCGAAGTTGCTCCCAGGGAATTGCCGCCTGCAGCCTCGCTGACTTCACCTCCATCTGCAATCTTGGCCAAACACTTCGACGCGATACAGAGCAAATCGGCCCGCAGTCCCTTTAAACTTCAGATCATTTCACCTGGCAGCGTTAACCGCCACACCACAAAACTGATTACCGACAAACTGGAGGGAACTGCACCGGGCTCACTCGACAACCTTGAACGCTGATTAGTTTTCGTCCCTTAGGTAAGACTCGATCTCAAACTGGGCACGGACAGGTTTGTCCTTCTCGCTGCCCCTTCGATACTGATTCGTGAGATCGTGATCAAGCACCCTCGCCTTGGTGTTGTCACGCCACTGAATCTCGAAGTATTCCAACAACTGTCTTTTGAGACGCCGGTCGTAGACCGGAAAAACCGTCTCAACCCTCGAATCAAAATTCCTCGGCAGAAAGTCGGCTGAAGAAAGGAAGATCTCAGGATCACCGCCATTATCAAAAATCAGTAAACGAGAATGCTCTAGATATTTGTCGACGATGCTGATCGCTTCGATTGGGCTGTCGTCCTCGATCACCAGGGAGAACATGCTTCGCACGATGAGACGCACCGGAACGCCTGCTTCAGCGGCCTCCGATACCAGCTCATTAGTTTCTACATCAGAGAAGTTGTTTACCTTGAACGAAATGCCCGATGCCTTCCCCACTTTGTGATTCTCGATTTCCCTCCGAATGCCCCTTCTGATGAAGTTGCGCAGATCGAAAGGAGCACAGTAAAGATGCTTCAATCTCGGTGGTTGAAAGGAACGGTGGAAAAAGCGAAAAATCTCCCTTACATCCTCGCCCATTTCCTGATTGTAGGTCATCAACAGGTGGTCAGCAAAGATCGTCGCAGTGTCTTCGTTAAAGTTTCCAGTGCCGATAACGGTGTAGTAACGATCTCTCCCATGTTCGCGACGAGTGATATGGACCAGCTTGCTGTGCACCTTGAGACCTTGCACTCCAAGCTGAACGTTTACCCCAGCATCGCGATACTGCCCCGCCCACTTGATGTTTGCTTCCTCATCAAATCGCGCCTGTGGCTCCACGATGACGTAGACTTCTTTCCCGTTGCGAGCCGCTGACTGCAGAGCGCCAGCAATACATGACTTCGATGCAAGACGATACTGAGTCACACTGATTCTCTGGACCAGCGGATCAATCGACGCCTCCTGCAATAAAGTGATAAGATGGCGAAATGGCTGATAAGGAACATGGAGCATGATGTCCCTCTTCCGAATGGCGGCGAACATGCCGGACCGTTTCTTCTTGAGCGATTTTACCGCCACAGGCTCTGAAGGCACGTTGGACAAGCCGTCAATTTCAAACTCGGGAAAACCCAGCAGGTCTCTCCTATTGTGATACCGTGCTCCCGGATAGAGCGAATCTGATCGCGCTAGATTCAGCTTGCGAAGCACCAGGTTCAGAAAAGGCTTCGGAAAATCTTGATCGAAATTCGCCCGCACCGGCAGCCCCTCTTCGCGCGCCTTTAGACTGTCCTCGAGTTTCTCGTAGAAACTTTCGGTAAAATCATCATCAAGTTCAAGTTCCGAATCGCGAGTGAACTTGATCGCATACGACTCGAAGTGGTCGTAGGGGAAGGTCGAAAAGATCTCGTCAAGGCCAAATCGGATGATGTCATCGAGATACATCACTAACTGAGCATCTCCTGATTTTGGAAGCAGGATAAACCGCGGAAGCTTGTCCGGGATCTCAATCAAGGCATGCATGGGACGACCCGTGCCGTCGGACTTGGTTGCACGAACTGCTAGATACATCGGCAAATCGCGAAGCTTCGGGAGTTTCGCAGCAGCCTTAAGAATAATGGGAAAAATGTGAGGTCTCACCTCTCTCCGAAAATAGTCCCGCAGGAACACTCGCAGATTGGCGGGCACCTGTGTCTCATCAATCAGACGAATTCCATTTTCCGCGAGCCCCGCTTTTACTTGGCCATACGCCGCGTCAAAGGTCTCGCCCTGCGCCGAGACCAACCGAGTCACTTTTTTCAGGGTGATCTTGGGATCAGGAATTCCAAGCCGCTTCCACTGGTCGCCGAGTGAAGCTAATCGCTTCAAGGTTGCCACCCGAACGCGGAAAAATTCATCCAGATTGGAGCTGTAAATCCCGAGGAACTTGATTCGCTCGAAAAGAGGGACGGTCGGGTCTGCCGCTTCCTGCAGAACCCTGGCATTAAATGAAAGCCAACTGGTCTCTTTGCTGCGGAAATCGGAACTCATAAACAGAAGAGCCTATTGGCTCTCACCGGTTTTGCGAATCCTTCTTTGTTAAATGTGGATCAGTCTTCAATCAGGATTCTCCCACTAAAATCATCTTCAACCATCAAACGAACCCCTCCTCCTCCAGCAGATTGCCGTTTAAGATTCTCTCCGCCCTCAATCTGAATGCCCTCATTCGCCTCAATAAAAATGGAGCGCCCCTGCAGCACGAAGGTCAGATCCCCCTCACCCGATACAATTTGAATCGGCAGTTCATCGGGAACACTCCCTATCTCAAACCTCACCAAAGCCTCGCCCGTTTCGAATTTGATGGACGCGAGCTCATTCCATGGAATTTCAAATTTAAGTTGCTCGTTAACCTCCGAAAACCACCCGCTGATTCTCTCTTTGTAGACAACCAGCGCATCCTTCTGCTGCTTACCTTCCCGGAATACCCCTGCGATACTCGATGTCGGAACGCCGTGACCGTAGGCTTCTCCCGAAATTTTGAATTTGACCCCATCGGTAACAACATGCTCCCCCACGGTCAGAGTGGCCACAAAATGCAACGGTAGCGTCTTCGACGCCTCCTCCAGCAAATACAGATTTCTCGTCGCGCGGTAAGGAGTTGCCAAGGTCACCGCGATAATCGCACCCAATCCAATCAGTGCCATAAGGATTCGCTGCCAGATGGGTATCGATCGCTTCTTTGCCTCCCAATGATGCAGGCCCTTGTGCAGCCCGAGCGCGTAGTAGAGAGCCAACGCCGAAAAGTAGCAGACCACGAATGACCAGATCACATCCGAGAGGAAATGCCCCCCCTGCACCATTCTGGCGATACCGACTAACCCGCCAAAAGCAATCGCCCCCACCATGACTGCAGCGGCGAGACGCCGGCGATAACGCCTCAGGAGAAAGAAACCGCCCACGAAATAGAATCCCATTGTGGCGTGACCGCTGGGAAAAGACTTTCCTTGGCTCGTCTTATCAAATGTCAACACTGGTTCAAACTGGTTTCGACCGCCTAACCCTTGCACCTCTCGCGGCCGCGGTCTTCCCCAGTATTCTTTCAAAATGCCATTAGTAATGACTCCCGGCCCCAAGGCAAAGAGAAGAACATTAAAAACAAATACCCGTCGCCATTGCCTCCAGCTCTCTCGATAGGCTCCGACGAAGATACCAATGACGGAAGCCACAACTGTAATCAGAGCGGGGATTGCTCCGAATTCATAAAGAAATCTCCAGAAAGGTATTTTTCCCAAATCCCAAGTTTGCTGACCTGCCGAGTAAATCCACTTTTGAAGCGCCAAATCGAACCCGGTAATGCGGATCAAGAAGGTCAAAATCGCTACAACCCCCAGGGGAATTAAGATCATCCGAGAGAAGGAAAATGCATCTCCAACCGGAGCCGATTTCAGACTGGCAAGAAAGCCCCGCCAGAAGCTATGGATGCTCCTATCCGCCTCAACCCCAATTAAATCTGCCTGGTTTTTCCCCATTCACTCAGAACCCAAAGGCCAACTCCTCCTCAAATCAAACAGGGTTAGGCTGCCGACCTAACCCTGCTGATAGAAAAACTTGAACGCTGGAAATTTTATTCCAGTCCCACAAGCGGATAGAGATTCTCCTTACACCACTCCCCATTCTGCAGGGTGACGCTGTCGGGATCCTCTACGGCAATGTGCGCTTCGTCCTCGCAGATGATCCACCCCTCATAGTGTCGCAGGGTCAGCCACTCGGTAATCCTGTGAAAGTCGAGTTTGCCAGTGCCCATCTGAGCCCATGGCTCCGGACCATTTCCAGAGTAATCTTTGAAGTGGATGTGGTTCACGAGGTGCTGCCACTTGTTCATGGTTTCGATCACATCCATACCACCACGAATGATGTGCCCCACATCGGGGGTCCAACCCGTTACCGATGGATCAAGCGAACTGAGCACGACATCGTAGTCATACTGGGTACGAACAAGCGACGCCGGCGGGCTGTTTGGGTGATAGGAGCAAACGAGGCCGGCATCAACGCCTCGCTGGGAGACCCGGTTAATGTTGCGAGCCACATTCAGGCGACGCTTCTGCAAGTCGTGACGACCGCTTGGAAGGGTCACCGTGCCGAGCATAGCACCAGGGAAGTGCTTAAGGAAATCGATGGTAAAGTCCGCCGCAGCGCGCTCTTCCGGCGTTTCCTCCTCGTTGTCCCAGCCACAAATCAGGGCGAGGCCGGCCAGTTCCACATTGTGCTTCTCGAGCACATCCTTGAACTTGATGGGATCAATGAAGTCTCCCATCCAGTATTTGCTGCACCCGAGGGCGCTTTCTGAGATCTCGAGAACCATCGGCTCAATCCCGGTAAAACCGGCCTGAGAAATGATCTTGACCATGTGGTCGAGCTTGTTGTCGTAGCCCTTGCCTGTGTCCTGCATGAACCAGGTGTAGACCTCCGATCCGAATTTGATGTTAGCCATATTATTTAAATCAGTATGGGTGAAATCTAAATACCATCTTAGTGAGCCTGTAACCACTCGCGCACGCGAGGGTTGAAGTCATCAGTCTTTTCAAAGTGGAAAGCATGACCCGCCTCGTCGTAAAAGTGGGTGTCGCAGTTGGAAATCCCTCCGGCAACCTCCTCAGCCATCCACATAGGTGTAAAAATATCGTCTTTGCCTCCGATCACGAGGCAGGGCGCCTCGATACTGCCGAGGTCAGCCACCACATTGTGTCCGACACAAGCCGCTGCCTGGCCGCGAAGACCGTGGAGAGGCTGAGGCACTTCATTGGCGTCAAAGTCCTTACGTCCCTGGAGAAGGCCATCGTAGCATTCCTTGTTGTCGAAGGAAGGTTTGGTGAAAATCAGCAGTTGAATCCACTCCATGAACTGCTGGTTATCGAGATGCGCCTTACAGATCACCATGTGGCTGAAAATTCCTGCTGCGTAGTTGTCGCAACTGGCCCAAGGACACATCAGAACGGCGCTCTCTACTTTTTCGGGATGACGCAGGCAAAGCTGCTGCGCGATAACTGAACCCATTGAGCAACCCACAATGCGGGCCTTCTCAATCCCGAGCGAATCCATAAGACCAGCATAGTCATCGGCCATCATCGCACTGGAATAGTCGCCTACTGGCTTGTCCGAAAGCCCAACCCCCCGGTTGTCCGGCATGATGCAGCGAAAGTGCTGACCCCAGTCTTCTTCGTGGACGCCCCAGACTTCTCCGCGAGCGGTGATTCCCATGATGAGAATGAGCGGGTCACCAGATCCCGACTCTTCGTAGTACATTTTAATCCCGTTCGTTTCGACGTATGGCATGATAAGTAGGAGTTTCTTAAAATTGAGAGAACAGAATCTACATCCGCCCAGTCACTGTCGAGAACAAATCACCCACACCATGGTGAATCTTGTGTCGGATTTGACCGAACTTCTGCTAGACCCAATAGAAGATCTCGGAGTTTCCCACTCTGTCGCTTCCAGTGAACCGTCAAAAGAGCTCGTTAAGGCGCTTTTCTTGACCAGAATTTTTGTGGCCAAGGAACAATTTTAGGCGCGTTGCCCTCCTTCTTCCCCTCCTCCAACGCCTCAAAAATGATTTTGCTCAGAGTACTGCTCGTTCAATGTGACACTCTTGTCACAGAGCGATTCATTTTGTCACACAAAACTCCTTGCGGTTATTTGACTTGCGAAACAACCTATCGACGGTTGAGATTTCACCATGCCGAGTTTGAGAACCTGCCTTCGTGCCGGAACTGTTACGAACGCTTGTTGGAACCTGATCTGTTACACATGTAACGGGTCACTACCGTATAACCTATAAGTTAACCAATGACACAACTCAATAGCTTGAAAAAACTCATCACCAGCGTCGCTACTGCTGCCTTCGCAGCGACCGCATTCGCAGGTGACTATGGCAAGGCGA